>JBGSME010001004.1:0-1923 GCA_041740335.1 Bryobacteraceae bacterium
TGGGAGCCGTCCAAAGCACAAACCGGAATATCAACCCTGTCAATCCAGGCTACCGTTGGCGCAACGTGGGCTTCTACTTTATGGACGACTGGAAGGTTTCAAAGAAGCTGACGTTCAACGTTGGACTCCGTTGGGAGGTCACCGGCGGACTGATCGAAGTAGCCGGCCGTATGTCCGGCGTGGATCTCTCCTTGCCGAACCCCGGAGCCGCCAATCGTCTGGGTGCGCTGGTATTCGTCGAAGATCAAAACCGCAAAGGTTTCATGAACACTTACTGGAAGCAGATCTCGCCGAAGTTGGGCCTGGCATATCAGGTGAACGACAAGATGGTGGTTCGCGCCGGATATGGGATCAACAACATGCCGCCGAACATGAACGGCTTCAGCTTCCCGGGCACTCTCGGCTATAACGGCGCGATCAACGTCAACTCTTCGAACACCCAGCTCCGCTTTGCGCAAGAGCCGGTTTCGTATCTTCATGACCGCTATCCGGATTTCACCGCGGTGCTGCCCAATAAGAATCCGGCGCTTTCCAATGGCCTCGGTATCGGCTACATCGCTCCCGATTCCAACCGCCTCGCCTACACACAAAACTGGAACGTGGGCGTCCAGTATCAACTCCCGGCGTCGACAGTTCTCGAACTGAACTACATCGGCAACAAGGGCACGCGGCTCGAAGCCGACGGGTTTGGCCAGTTGAACTCGCTGCCCGTGAGCACGCTGGACCGCGGCAACATCCTTGGCGATCAATGGTCCCCCTCGAGCGGCATTCCGCAGCCATTCCCGGGCTTTGCCGGCACTGTGGACCAGGCGCTGCGCCCGTACCCGCAGTTCAATGGCGTGAACCAGATCTTCAATCCGTACGGAAATTCACTCTACAACTCGCTGCAGGCGCAGGCGACGCGGCACTGGCGCGGAGGCTTTTCGGTGCTGGCGGCCTACACGTGGTCCAAGGCGCTGGGTTTGACATCGAGCGCGATTGACGGCGAGACGCCCGCCGACCAGTTCAACCGCAATCTGGATCGTACGATCACTTCGTTCAACATCCCGCACTTCTTCAAGGGAACGTGGATCTACGAGTTGCCGATCGGCAACAGCAAACTGATCAACATACCCGGCATGGTGGGTAAGATCCTGGGTGGCTGGCAGATTACCGGCAACCATCAGATCCGTTCCGGGTTCCCGGTATCGATCGGCACAGGCGGCATTAACAATCCCTTCGGCGCCGCGCGTGCCGACTACGTGTCCGGCCAGAATGTCGTTATCGACGGCGGAGCGCCGATCGTGTTCCGCGGAGCTGCCGGCGCTCCCAGTTACCTCAGCAAGAGCGCGTTCGCAAATCCGCCCGTGCATCCCGGCGGCAACAACATCATCACCCGTTTGGGCACACTCACGAAGTTCCTGCCGAATATCCGTGACCGGCATCTGGTGACCGAAGATCTGGCGCTCCAGAAAGTGTTCCAGTTCGACGAGCACCGGACGTTCGAGATCCGCAGCGTGTTTCTCAATCCGTTCAACCGGCACGGCGTTGGCGGGTTGGTCACCAACATCACCAACCCGTTCTTCGGGCAATACACCGGAGTGCAGTTGGGTGGCCGGAACATCGAACTCTCGGCACGAATCACGTTCTAGATCGACGATCCCCGAGTTTGCAAAGAGGTCCAGCTCCGGCTGGACCTCTTTGTGTTTATCGTCCCGTGCATTTCCCTAGCCTGTGCGCGAGCTTTTCCATCACCTCGCCCTCGATGCCGAGTTCCTGCGTGATCTCGAACGCTTCCCCTGCCGGCCCGAGCGCCGCGGCATTTCCAAGTGAGCGCCACAGCGGTTTCCGTTGCCGGGCGCACCAGCCAAAACCAAGCTGAGCCTGCGTGACGCTTTGGGGGGAGGGGGGAGGGATGTGGTGGCCAGGGACGGAATTGAACCG
>JBGSME010001005.1:0-2616 GCA_041740335.1 Bryobacteraceae bacterium
GCCCGGCGAACGCCGCGGCGAAGAACGGCTCGGTCATGGGGATCACGCCGAGATACAGCGCGTTGGGATTTAGGAGAAACAGTCCGAGGGCCGCCCAGGCGGCGGTGAGCGAATCGAGCAAGCGCCGCGCGGCTGCGAACAGGAAGATGGCGGCAAGAGCGTGACACAACGCTGCTGGGATCGCGCCGGCCAGTCCCGATTGCCAGGCGGAGTCCCAACGAACCGGAATCGCCATCGCCCAGTGGGGCAGGGGAAGCCACACGGTGCCGATTTGTTCGTAGCCCGGAGTGCGCGAATCGGAGAGCCGGCGCGCGATAGATAAATGCGCTTCGGCATCACCGTATTGGAGAAGCTCAGATCGGGAATAGAAAAAAAGCAGTGCCGCCGCGGTGATGGCGATCGCTGCGGCGGCCGGAGCGAAGTGGCTAAAACTCCGTGGCGTTCTGGAACTCCCGGAAGCGTGCATCCACTTCCGCGCGGGTGAGCGTGCGGAAACGGTCGACGCCGAACTGTTCGCAGCAGAAACTACCCATGACGGAGCCGTAGATAACCGCGCGGTGGAGTTCGCGATGATCCGCGCCGGGATCGGTAAGGTCGAGGTTGCGCGAGGAAAGGTAGCCCATGAATCCTCCGGCGAAACAGTCGCCGGCGCCGGTGGGGTCAAAGACCTGATCCAGCAGGTATCCTGGCGCGGAGAACCACCGGAGTTGTTGGTGGCGGTCGCGGAAGAACAGCAGCGCGCCGTATTCGCCTCGCTTGATGATCACCGTTTTGGGGCCCATCGAGATGATCTCGCTGGCTGCCTGCTTGAGGTTGGTTTTTCCGGAAAGCATGCGGGCTTCCGAATCGTTGATGAGGAGGAAGTTCCAGTCACGGATGGCGTCGAGGAGTTGCGGCCGGAAATCCTGGATCCAGAAATTCATCGTGTCGCCGCCGGTAAGGCGGACGCCGTTCATCTGATCCTTGACGCTGCGCTGCAGCGAGGGTTGAATGTTGCCGAGGAAAAGATAGGGATGAGTACGGTACGAATCCGGCAGTTTCGGCTCGAAATCGGCAAAGACATTGAGATCCGTCTGGAGCGTGGTTCGATCGTTCATATCCTCGGAATAGACGCCGGACCAGAAGAACGTCTTACCGGGAACGCGCTCCATGCCTTCGAGATTGATGCCGCGGGAGCCGAGAAGATCGACGTCTTCCTGGGCAAAGTCATCGCCGACAACGCCGACCACGCTGACGGGAGTGAAGAAACTCGCGGATAATGAAATATAGGTACAGGCGCCGCCCAACATGCGGTCGACCTTACCGTGCGGAGTCTCGACGGCATCGTATGCGAGAGACCCGACGACAACAAGTGACATCTTTTTATTTTAGCGCGGCTGGCTCGTCCTGCCGGTTCGCGTGTCTGGAAGATGGAGGAACGGTAGCAATAATGGTGGATCCGGTTTGGCGTTACGTTCCGGAATTGGCCGGAGGCGCGCTTGCGATCTGGGTGCAATGGAGAATTGCGCGGGCTCTCCGCGTGCGTTACCCCGGCGCGGATGGGGCGATCAGCCTGATTTTGGCGGCAGTGAGCGGGTGGCTTGCGTTTAGCTTTCTGTTCTCCGTCCCCTGGTTTTACAATATCTGGCCGATCAACGGTGGGTTGGCGTGGTTGAAGGCTGGCGGAATCATTTGGGGCATGATGACCGTGGGCGGCGGCGTGTTGTATGCGATCGGCCGGATCGCCGGCCGACTCCGTGGACCGGCCACCGGTGAAAGCAGCGGATTCGACCCTGGACGCCGGAGGGCGCTGGAAATGGTCACCAAAGGGGCGATAGGAACGCCGATGGTTGTGCTGGGCTACGGCGCTTTCATCGAACGGCGCGACTTTCAGTTGCGCGAGATCGAGATACCGGTTCGCGGACTGGCGGCGGATTTGAACGGATTGCGGATGGTGCAGATCACCGATATCCACATGAGTCCGTTTTTTTCGGCCCGGGATCTCGAGTACACGATTGGGATGGCGAATGAGACAAAGGCGCATCTGGCGCTGATGACGGGCGATTTGATCACGGTGCGCGGCGATCCTTTGGAACAATGCGTACGGTTGCTTCAGGGAGTGAAGGCGGAGGCCGGTATGATCGGGTGCCTTGGGAATCACGAAATCTCGGCTGATTGCGAGGCTTTCGCTGCGGAATTGGCGGCGCGGCGCGGCATACGGATTTTGCGGAGCGCGAAAGAACAGATCCGTTTCGGGAAGGCGAGCATCAACTTTGCGGGAGTGGATTACCAGCGGCGGAGCAATCCGTATTTGCAGGGAGCGGAGCGTCTGGTGGAACCGGGGATGTTGAATGTGCTGCTGTCCCACAATCCGGACGTGTTTCCGGTGGCTGCTTCGATGGGTTATGATTTGACAGTTGCGGGTCACACGCACGGGGGACAGGTGACGGTGGAAATCCTTCATCAGTACCTGAATATTGCTCGCTTTTATACACCGTATGTTTATGGCCATTACGAACGGGAAGGGAAGTCGATTTACGTCAGCCGGGGATTGGGCACGGTTGGAGTGCCGGTCCGCGTGGGGGCGCCACCGGAGGTCTCGCTGATCCGCCTGTGCGCTATCTGATTGTCAGCGAT
>JBGSME010001006.1:0-4787 GCA_041740335.1 Bryobacteraceae bacterium
TGTTGCTCGTAACGCCCGTGTGCCCGTCACCCATGGTACTTGACGTGCCCCAGATTCCTAATGAGGTGACAATGAACGCCCGACTTCGCACTCACGCTGACGTTCTCGTCGTAACTGATCGCTGTGGCGATCATTCCCGGCTGTCGCGGATGTTCGAAGACTCCAGTTGGGCTGCCCGGTGCGTTCGCAGCGTGGCGGCGGCTCGCGAGGCTATCTACCGCGAACCGGCCATGGGCGCTATTCTCTGCGACAGCCAACTGCCTGACGGAACTTGGCGCGATGTGCTGGCTGCGGCCGGGATTGGGCCGGATGCCCCACCCGTGATCGTGATGTCGCGCAACGTGAACGAAGCTCTATGGAAAGAGGTCCTCGAAGGTGGAGGCTATGATGTCGTTTCGATGCCCTGTGAGAGTAGGGACCTATTCCGGGCTGTGTCGCTCGCATGGCACCAAGGCCAACGGCGAGTAGGTGCGGTCGCGGGTTCCTGAGCAAGCCGCTGCAAGACCGCCTTGGGAGCGGTGCATCTTACTCGCCATGGCTGCCCGCCGACAACTCGTCCCGCTCACGGGCCGCCTCGGTAAGCAGATGCTCTCCAGTCTCCGGGGTAATCAATCCGCCGATCACGGCCCTCTGCAATGCGGCGCGCCGCGCCTCAATCATTCGTTTCCGGGCCATGAGCGCTTCTTCCTTTACCAACACGGGTTTGGAGTCCTGCATCGTGGTGATTGCCTCTTCGACCGTTCGCGAGCGGGACACCAGTTCGTCGGACAGCTCACGATGAACCGGCGGCGAGATTGACCGCGACTGGAGCAGGCTGTCGAGCTCGCTCCCGGCGGCCGACAGCGCCAGTTGACGGGCCTTCAGCAGCGAGTACGCGTCTTCGCCGTGTTCGATCAGATTCAGCCCCCGCAGGAGCGGCTTCATGGTGAGCCCTTGCACAACGATGGAAAATGCCACTACGCCGAATGTCATCGTCAATAGCAGGCTCCGCTGCTCGAAACTCTGCGGCAAACTGAGCGCAAGCGCAATCGAGACGCTGCCGTGCAGTCCTCCCCAAACCAACACGTGCTGCCACGCCAGTGGAATCGGCTCTGTGTACCGATTGGCGAGCGGCGTCAGGAGGTAGACCACCAGCACGCGCCCCAGCAGAACCGCCATCGTGGCAATCGCGATCAGCCACCACGACTCCAGCATCGCCGCGATGTGAACTTCAATGCCCACCAGCAGGAATACCATCGAATTGATCACGAATGCGGCATATTCCCAGAACGACCATAGCGCCACCCGCGTCCGCGCGCTCATCCCGAACAATGCGCCGTAGTTGCCCACCATCAGTCCGGCGGCCACAGTGGCGATCACGCCAGAGACGTGCAGGTGCTCGGCCAACAGGTACGAACCATAGGCAAGAATCGTGGTCAGCGTGATCTCGATGCGGGGCTCATCCACCTGGGCGGTGATCTTGCTCGCCGCGTAGCCAAGAACCAGCCCGAGCCCCAGGCCCCCAAAGGCCACCACGACAAAATGCCGCAAACCTTCCACCGCGCTCAAGTGGCCGGTGACGATGCCGGCCAGAAGCACCTGAAACACCACCGCCGCCGTGCCGTCGTTGAACAGACTCTCCCCCTCCACGATCACCGCCAGCCGTTTCTTCACGCCAAGGTCGCGAAACAGCGCGATCACCGATATCGGATCCGTCGCGCTGATCAGCGCTCCGAACAGCAAAGCCACCAGAATGTCGATGCCGAGCGCCTTGTGCACGGCGAACCCGGTGATCGCCGTCGCCGCTCCCACACCCAGGATCGCCAGCAGCAGGATCGGCCACATGTTTTCTTTGAGGTGCCGGACGTCGATGTTAATGCTCGATTCGAATAGCAGTCCGGGCAGGAACAGCACAAAGATGATCTCCGGCGTGAGAAGCTGCGCGCCTCCCGCGATCTCTTTGATCGGTACGTGGAACAGATCGATGGCAAACCCGGCGAACACCAGCGCAATCGTATACGGGATCTTCAAGCGGCTGGTGACAAGCGCGACGGCCGAAACGGCCATAAGTAGCACCAGAACCAATTCGACGGCGGCGGCTGTTGACATCCTCTGCCATAATAAAGGGTTTGGCAACAGGCATGCCCGAACCTACCTCCTCTTCCGAAATTCAAGGGCTGCCCATCTTCGCCCCCACCAGCGATCTCGTCGTCGATACGCGCGAGCCGGTCGAACTCAAGCCGCTCGACTCAGCCACCATGCACAGGCTGGGAGAGTTGTCCGCCACCGCCATTTGCGGAAACGACATCACTTCTTCCTGCCTCTATGTCGCCGCCTTGAGCGCTCTCTACGCTGGCAAGTACGCCCCCATTGCTCTCCTTCTCGTCGCCGCCGTTCTCTACCTTTATCGCTGGGTTTACGCCGAAGTGGGCGACGCGCTCCCGCTCAACGGTGGCGCGTACAACTGCCTGCTCAACACCACTAGCAAGTTTCGGGCATCCATGGCGGCCTGCATGACCATCCTTTCCTACGTCGCCACCGCCGTGATCTCAGCCGGCGAAGCCATGCACTACGCCAAAAATCTCTTCCCGCCTCTGCCCACCTTTGAAGCCACCGTCGCTCTGCTCGCTCTGTTCGCCCTGCTGAATATCATCGGCATCAGCGAATCGGCGAAAGTAGCCATCGGTATCTTCTTGTTCCATCTCTTTACATTGGCCGTGTTTTGCGCGATCGGCGGCTATGCGATCCTGCGGGACCCCTCGGTACTGTCCGCCAATTGGTCCGCGCCTTCCGAGTATGACCTCCCCACTGCCCTGTTTTTCGGCTTTGCCGCCGCATTGCTTGGAATCTCCGGCTTCGAAAGCTCCGCCAATTTCATCGAAGAGCAGGAAGATGGCGTCTTTCCTAAGACCCTCCGCAACATGTGGGTGGCGGTCAGCGTCTTCAATCCGCTGATCTGCCTTCTGGTGCTGGGCGTGCTCCCGCTGGCCGTGATGAAAGATCACAGCGAAGATCTGCTGGCCTTTACTGGCGGCGTGATGGCCGGCGGTTGGTTCAAGACCTTGGTGTCCGTGGATGCCACGCTCGTTCTCTCCGGCGCAGTGCTCACATCCTTCGTTGGCACCACCGGCCTCGTGAAGCGCCTCACGCTCGATCGTTGCCTGCCCCAGTTTCTCCTTAAGGAAAATGCATGGCGCCGCACCAGCCATCGCATCATCCTTGCCTTCTTTGCGCTCTGTGCCTCCATCCTGGTGGCCACCCGCGGCGATCTCAAAACGCTCGCCGGCGTCTATACGATTTCCTTCCTGGGCGTCATGAGCTTGTTCGCTGTCGGCAACATGTTGCTCAAGGTCAACCGGCGGGATCTGCCTCGCCGCTTCCGCGCCAGTTGGGGCACCGCTTCACTCGCCCTGTTTGCAACCATCGTCGGCCTCATCGGAAACATCTCCCTGAATCCCGCCTACTTCACCGTCTTTCTTACCTACTTCATTCCCACCGCCGCCGTCATCTCTATGATGCTCTGGCGCACCACGATCCTTCGCGGCGTGTTGTTCATCGTGCGCTCTTCGGTGGATTTCCTGAATACCTACAACCGCCGGTTCAGTTCCGCGCTCATCAATAAAATCGACGAGATCAACAGCCAGGGCATCGTCTTCTTTTCGAAAGGCGACTCGCGCATGACGCTCAACGAAGCCATGCTCTACGTCCGCAATAACGAAATGACCAAGCGTCTCAAGGTGGTCCACGTCTATTCGCGCGAAGAGGACATTCCGCCGAAGTTGGGTCTCGATCTTGCCTTCCTCGACGAGGTCTATCCGGAAATCAAGGTGGAGTTCATCACCGTGCGCGGAAAGTTCGGACCCGAACTCATCGAACGCCTCAGCCAAGAATGGGGAATCCCCAAGAACTATATGTTGATCGGCTCGCCCTCCGGCCGGCTTCCCTACCGCCTCAGCGAACTGGGCGGCGTCAGGCTGATCATATAGGAATGCCCAGGCCCCGCCTGTTTCTCATCGATACCTTCGGTTACGTCTTCCGCGCTTTCCACGCCCGCGCGCGCATGAACCTGCCGCCCATGCGCACCTCAACCGGACTCCCCACAGAGGCCGTCTTCATCTTCGGCAACATGGTCAAGAAGCTCCGTGCCGTCCACAAGCCGGATCTTGTCGCTGCCGTGTTCGAAAGCGACGGACCCACCCTACGCGAGCAGGAGTTCGCCGATTACAAGGCCAACCGCGCGCCCGCCCCGCCGGAACTCACCCAGCAGATTCCCTATGTCCGCCGCCTTCTTGAGGCCTTGCGTATCCCGGTGATCGCCTACCCCGGCTACGAAGCCGACGACGTCATCGGTACTCTTTCGCGTAAGGCCGCCGCCCGCGGCTACGACGTCGTGATCGTCTCGAGCGACAAGGATCTTCTCCAACTAGTCGACGATCGCGTCTCCATGCTCAATCCTGCCAAGGACGACGAATGGTACGACGCCGAGAAGGTCGTCGGCTTCCTCGGTGTTCGTCCCGATCAGGTCGCCGACCTGCTCGCGCTCAAAGGCGATGCCGTCGACAATATCCCCGGCGCTCCCGGCATCGGCGACAAAGGCGCCAAGGATCTCATCGCCGAGTTTGGCTCCGTGGAGGATGCCATCGCCCGCGCAGAAGAAGTCAAGCGCAAGATGTACCGCGAAAGCCTGCAGAACCATCGGGAGCAGATCCTTCTCAGCAAGGAACTGGCCCGCATCCGCACCGATGCCCCGCTTGCGGTGACGTTGGGCGAACTCGCCCTCCAGGAACCCGATGCCGCCGCGCTCGAAG
>JBGSME010001007.1:0-6533 GCA_041740335.1 Bryobacteraceae bacterium
CCCGGATCGTGATGGATACACCGATCGACGATCGGGATTCCGGCATTCTCGATACCACACGGGGATCCTTGCTGGTAACCACGTTCACATCGCTCGCTTACGAAAAAGTATTGGCCGAAGCCAAGGGTTGGGAACCCGAACGCCTGGACCGCTGGGCCGCTGTGCAGCGCGCGACAACCCCTGAGCAGCGCCAGGGCCTCCTCGGCGCATGGATGTTGCGCTCCACCGATGGCGGTCTCATATGGTCGGCGCCGTATCGGGTCCCCGTAACCAGCCCCCATGGGCCCATCGCAGTATCCGGCGGGCGGCTTCTCTATCCAGGGAAACGCTACCCCGATGGAGACGGCGCAATCGGCGTCTGCGAATCCACCGACGACGGTTTGACCTGGAAATGGCTGGCCTCGATCCCTTCCAGGCCCGGCGATACGCAAGCCAATTATCACGAGTTGCACGCCGTTGAAACCGCCGACGGCCGCATTGTGACGCACATCCGGAACCACAACAAGACCAACGACAGAGAGATCCTGCAATCGGAATCGGCCGACGGCGGCCGCACATGGTCCGTACCCCGGCCCACCGGGATCTGGGGCTTGCCATCGCATTTGCTTCGGCTCAAAGACGGCCGGTTGCTGATGAGCTACGGATACCGCCGGCCGCCTCGCGGCAACCACGCGCGCCTCAGCGAGGATCATGGCCGCACATGGTCGGAGCCGATCGTTTTGTCCAAGGATGGGACCGGCGATATCGGGTATCCATCGACAGTGGAACTCCCCGGCGGCGGCTTCCTTACGCTTTGGTATGAACACCGCCTCTCGGGTTCGACGGTGGCTAAACTCCCGCAGCCCCCGCTATCGGTGCTTCGGCTGGCCCGATGGTCTCTTGGATAGAATCATGCGCAGAATCCTCATCGGTCTCATCGCATTCGCAGCTACGCTAGCCGGAGTTCGCACTGGTGGCGAACGGAAACAGTGGCAGCGCGCCACTCTCACCTTCGACGGCCCGCAGGCATCGGAAACCGGTGATCCGAATCCCTTTCGCGACTACCGGCTCACCGTGGTATTCGAACATGACGCCACCGGGCGGCGTCTCACCGTGCCTGGCTTCTTCGCCGCCGACGGCAATGCAGCCGAAACCTCGGCCGCGAACGGAAACCAGTGGCGTGTGAACTTCACACCGCCCTTGGACGGCACATGGCATTGGACCGCTTCCCTTCGCCAAGGCCTGGATGTCGCCCTGAGCAGCAACCCTGGCGCGGGAGAGGCCGTACCGCTCGACCCCTCCCGCGGCAGCCTCTCGATTGCCGCCGGTGACGGAAAGGGCATGCTCGAGTACGTCGGCGGGCATCATCTCCGTTACACCGGTTCGGGCGAGTATTACTTGAAGGGCGGCGCCGACAGCCCGGAGAACTTCCTCGCCTACGCCGATTTTGACCAGACCTTTGACCAGGATGCCGACTCCGGCAGTTACAAGAAAGTCGGACCATTCATCCATAAGTACGAGCCGCACGTCCGCGATTGGAAGTCCGGCGATCCGGCGTGGAAAGGCGGCAAGGGAAAAGGGATCATCGGCGCGCTGAACTATCTTGCTTCCAAGGGCGTGAATAGCGTCTACTTCCTAACCTACAATCTCGACGGCGGCGACGGGCGCGACACCTGGATGTGGACCTCGCCCGGCGTTCGGGACCGCTTCGACGTCAGCAAACTCGACCAATGGGAGATCGTCTTCAATCATATGGATCGTCTCGGTATCATGCTGCACGTCGTCACCCAGGAAACCGAGAACGACGGGAATCTCGGCGGAGGCTACGGGCTGAATCCCGTTCGCCGGTTGTATCTTCGCGAACTCGCCGCCCGATTCTCGCATCATCGCGCGTTGATCTGGAATCTCGGCGAAGAGAACGACACGCCGGACCCGGACCGTAAGCGCATCGCCGCCTACATCCGGTCCCAGGACGTTTACCGGCATCCGATCACGGTCCACACTCATAACAACCGTGCGCTGTCCACTTACAATGCGCTCCTCGGCGATCCTAACTTCGAAGCGACCTCGATTCAGGGATCCATGCGCAACTATCATCGCGAAGCCGTCGTGCTTCGCCAACGTTCCGCCTTAGCCGGCCGCAAGTGGGCCATCTTCGCCGATGAGCAACAGACAGCGAGCAAAGGCGTGGTGCCCGACGCCGATGACCCGTCGCACGATGAACCCCGCATTCATGCACTCTGGGGAAACCTGATGGGCGGCGGCGCCGGCGTCGAATGGTACTTCGGCTCCAACTACGCGCACATGGATATCAATTGCGAGGATTTCCGCTCCCGCGACATCCTGTGGGATCAGACGCGCCACGCGCTCGAGTTCTTCCGCGCGCACCTCCCGTTCTGGGAAATGCAGCCCCGCGACGAAATGATTCTCAGCGGGGCAATGGGACGCGTGCTCGCGCTTGGGGACCAGACGATCGCGGTGCAGCTTCCGGGCGGCGGCGAGACACGGCTCCAATTGCCGAAAGGGAGCTATCGCGTGAAGTGGTTCAATCCCCGGAAAGGCGGACCGTTGGCGGCGGGGTCAAAGGCGATGGTGGATGGCCCCGGTGAAGTTTCGATCGGTCTCCCGCCGTCGGATCCCGGCATGGATTGGGTGGCGCTGCTCGACAAGAAGGACTAAGATCCGCTACCCCAGTTCGAACACTTCCGTCGCCGCCCGCGCACCGGCAACCACCAGGCGCGTCGACGCTCCGCATTGCTCGAGCGCGGTCTGCGCCACCAACCGCACAATCTCAGGATGGTTGTTGTGTTCGGAAAGATGGCCGAGCACAAGCGCCTGCGCGTCGCCATCGAGATCGTCGCGGATGAAATCGCTCACGTGATCGTTTGAAAGGTGCCCCTTGCGCCCCATCACGCGCTGCTTCACTGACCACGGATAGGGTCCCACCTTCAGCATGTCAAGGTCATGGTTCGATTCGAGCACCACCACCTGGCAGCCGCGCAGGTGGAACTTTACTGACTCGGGCAGATAGCCGAGGTCCATCGCCAGGCCCGCCTTCACGCCCGCGTGGCCAACCGTAAATCCAACCGGATCGGCGGCATCGTGTGGGATGGTGAAGCTCGTAATATCCAGATCGCCTACCGCGAAACGCGAACCCGCCTGAAAGCATTCAACCGGCGGCACCACGCGGCCGTTCCAATCGATCAGCGGCGCAGTGAGATGAGTGAAGAACACCGGACAACCTACTTTACGCGCGATAGGGCCAACGCTGAGCACGTGGTCGCCATGTTCGTGAGTAACGAGAATCGCGTCGAGTGTCAGCGGATCTTCGCCGATCGCGGCCATTCGTTCAAAGGTCTCTTTACGGCTCAAGCCTGCGTCGATAAGGATGCGGGTGCGGGCGCTTCCGACAAAGGTGCAGTTACCCGAACTCGAAGTGCCAAGAACGCAAACCTTGAGGATGCGAAACCTCCCGTCTCATTGTGCCACGCCTTTGGCCCTCCCCGAACGGGCGGCGCCGAAAATGTTAATATCGATCGTCCACCGGCTTCAGGGTAACGCGACGCCTTTCCCCTGCGCCATGTCGAGATAGCGTCAGGTCCAACTCGCGCGCGAGGCGGTCCGGCGAACGAATCGTTTTTCAACCCAAGGAGTGCTTCCGAATGAACCGAGTTATCATTGCCGCCTTCGCCCTCGCCGGCGCGCTTGGAGCGCAGGACCCGCTGAGCACCGAACTCCGCCAGAGCTGGAACCGGACCATCAACAACGTCGTCGCGGCTGCCGAAAAGATGCCTGAAGGCGACTACAACTTCAAGCCCGCGCCCGAAAGCCAGAGCTTTCGCGACCTGGTGGCCCACACGGCTGACTCCGCCATGGGAACCTGCGCCGGCTACAACGGCGAACCCAAGAATGCCGGCGCACGTGACATGACCTCCAAGGCAGACCTCGTCGGCGCACTGAAAGCCGCGCAAGCCGAGTGCGAGAAAGCCTACGGCTCCATCACCGATGCCAAAGCCACCGAGATGATCGAGGGGCGGCGTGGCAGCCGGTCCCGGCTCGGCACGCTCTACGGCAACGCCATCCACATCGAGCACGAATACGCCCAGTTGGCTGTTCATCTTCGCTTGAAGGGTCAAGTTCCCCCGTCGAGCGAAGGCCGTGGCGGCATGGGCGGCAAGAAGAAGTAGCAGTAACCGGCGATCCATTACGGGGCGCATACCATCTGGAGAAGACAGTATGCGCCCCTTCTCTTTCAAGCCCTCCCTCCACGCACAGCCCTATGGCGGCGTCATAATAATTGAGTGGAGCAATTGATTATGCGTTATCAGTCCAAAACCCGAATTTCCCGCCGCCGGCTTCTTCGCCGGGGCTTTTCTCTTATGGAGTTGTTGATCGTCGTGGCGATCCTCATGATCATCGGCGCGGTCGCCATCCCCAAGATCAACATCGCGCTCATGAGCACGAAAGAATCGGCTGCGGTTCGAGAGGTCCATAACCTGATCACCGCCCAAACCCAATACATGTCGAGCTTCGGCCGCTATGCCCAGAATCTCATCGAGTTGGGGCCGCCCTCGAGCGGCCAAGCCACCGCCACGGCCTCCGATCTGATCTCCGGCGAAATCGCCAAGGGCGAAAAGAACGGCTACAAATTTAACCTTCAGGGCACGCCCCAGGGCTTCTCGATCACCGCCGTCCCCTCCCAGTTCGGAGCCACCGGCCGGTATACCTATTTCACTGACGCCAGCGGCGTGATCCGGCGTAACGTCGGCGCGGAGCCCGCCACCGCCCAAAGCCCCGAACTGAAATAGCGTCGCCGCGCCTTTGCTCCACTCGATGTTCTCATGGAGATCAAGCTCGGCGGCCTCTCTCATCCCTCGGTCCATGCCCTGCTGATCGAATACCTGCAAAGCACGTATGCGCTGTCGCCGCCGGAAAGCGTTCACGCGCTGGATATCGAAAAGCTCCGCCAGCCCGGGATCAACTTCTGCACCACATCATTCAACTCGCACGATCCCGAGCCTAATCAGCGGCTAAGCCTCGAAACCGGCTCCGTGGAAGCATTCCTGCCCGCCCAGCGGCTCTACGAGAGTTTTGGCTTCACCGAATGCGGTCCATTCGGCGACGACGCCGAAGACCCGAATAGCGTGTTTATGACAATGCGCCTCTAGCAGCATATCCGTCCGTGACACCTACAGACCCCGCTATGCGCTTATAATTCTTGTTAGTAAGCCCATGCGTATCGGACGATCTCTTCTTCTCCTCACCGTCGCGCTTGCGCTCTCCCGGGACGCAGTGCGAGCCGACTTCGGGATGGCGCAGCGTGCGCTCGCCAACGGCGACTATCCTGCCGCCATTCGCGAGTTTACCCGTGAGGCCGAGAACGGTCATTTGGAATCGCAATTGATCCTGGCACGCCTGAACGAAGAGGGCCGTGGCGTTGCCCCGAATCCGTCTGAGGCCTTTCGCTGGTATTCGTTGGCCGCGCGCCAGGGCAACACCGAGGCGCAGTATCGTGCTGGATCGATGTTGGCTTCCGGACGCGGCGCCGCCAAGGATGAGGCTGCGGCGGTGCCCTTTCTGCTCCAAGCGGCCGGCTCCGGAAACATGCTCGCGCAATTCGAACTCGCCAAGCTTTACGAAGAGGGCGCGGGCACGGAAAAAGACGAAACGCACGCCCTCGATTTGTACCGGAAGGCCGCCGCGCAAGGGCACGCCCAGTCGCAGTATCGCGCCGCAATCATGCTCAGCGAAGGGCGCGGAGCAGAGAAAGACGATGCCGCCGCACTCGAATGGCTGCACAAGGCCGGTGACCAGGGCATCGTCGATGCCGAACTGCGCCTCGGGCACGCTTACGCGAAAGGGGCCGGCGTTACCAAGGATGATGCGGAAGCGTTCAATTGGTACAGTGTAGCCGCCACCGACGGCGACACCGAAGCCCAGTATCAGGCTGCCACTATGCTGGCGGCCGGACAAGGCGTGGCTCAGAATGGCCGGCAAGCCGTCGCCTGGCTTGAGAAAGCCGCTGCCAAGAATCATCTCGAATCCCAGTTCATGCTCGCCGGGCTCTATGCAAACGGCCAAGGCGTGGAGCGGGATCCCGCCAAGGCGGCGGAGTGGTTTCGCAAAGCCGCCGAAAACGGGCATGCGGGAGCCTTCTTCCAACTGCGCATGCTGCAAGCCGGTGGGCTCCGCGTGGACGGCGCCGATCTCGTTCGGGCCTATCAGGTGATGGCCGAACAGGGCAACGGCGACGCCCAACTCGATCTTGCCATGCTCTACTACAACGGCGACGGTGTCCCCAGGGACGACGAAGAGGCGCTGAAGTGGCTGCGCAGGGCCGCCGCCCAACAGCATGCCGGCGCTCAATTCCAGCTCGCCCAGATTCTCCAGGATCGTGAGGGCGGAGCCGCTGAAACGGCGGAAATGCTGCTCGCTGCGGCCAAACAGGGTCACCCCGGCGCTCAGTATCAATACGCGCTGTTTCTGGCCATGGGCAAAGCCGGATCGGTCCGCGACGACGCGGCCGTCAACCAGTGGTTGCAGGCCGCCGCCGA
>JBGSME010001008.1:0-2370 GCA_041740335.1 Bryobacteraceae bacterium
AGGCCGGCATCGCCAGCGGCGACCCGCGGACCTTCCGGAGCTACGACGAGCTCTACGCCGCCTTCCGCCAGCAGCTCGAGTACCCGGTCGCGCGGAATCGCGTGCATCTCCATGAACCATGGATTGCGCCCGGCCAGCGAAAGTAGGAAAGACCACCATTGGCTCAGCCGCCCTAGCCGCCCCGGGCGCTTGCCCAGCGGCATTGCTGCCTGAAACACCATCACGCCGCCCGGAGCCATAATCTTGCACCAACGCCGGATGATCCCCTCCATCGCCGCCACCGGATTGTGCTGTAGCACCAGCCGCGAGTAGAGAAACGTCACGTCGCCAAAAGATTCGCGTTCATATGCCGCCACGTCCAGAAGACGGGTGGACGGCCGGACCCGCGTTCGTGCCCGCGCCAGCATTTCCTGCGAGATGTCCACGCCGGTGAAATTCTCGAAATGCGTTTCCAGCCACGCCGTACACCGCCCGATCCCGCATCCGTACTCCAACCCCATCCGCGGCGAAAATGCCAACCCGAAGTTGCTGAGTTGTTGGATAATCGTCTCTATTTCGCGACGGCCGAAGTCGGCAAACTCGGCCTCATCCCACCCGGACTCCTTCTTCGCCGGGTCGGTCAGGATCGCGTAGGTTGCGTTGCGGCGCGCCAGTCTTTCCCACGTGAACCGGACAATCCATGCCCTTGCCGCCTGCAAATCGCCCATCCACTGGCTATTGGATCTTGTTGCCCGCGATATACACTGCGCTGATCGAGCGGCTGTTGGTGATGTCGGTGAGCGGATTCTTGTCGAGAACCACAAGATCGGCCCAGTGCCCCGCCTCGAGCGTGCCCAGGTCTTTCGATACGCCCAGGAACTCGGCCGCGTTCTTGCTGAAACTCTGGATGATCTGCCGCGGCGTGAGGCCCGCATCCGCCATCAGCTCCATCTCCCAGTGCTCGAAATAGCCCGAAAACCGCGCGGGCGGACCCGTGTCTGTGCCGAACGCATACTTCACACCCGCTTCCACCAGGCGTCTCAGGTTCTGCTTAGCGGTCTTTAGGAACTCCGGAAATACTTTCGTATCCGGGCTGGCGGCGGCCTTCTGCTGATACTCCGCGCTCTTCAGCGTCGCCAGCGTCTCGGCCGAAATCGAACGCGTGAAGAACGGATCGTTCAGCATCGGATGCGGCTTCGCATAAACGAAGGTGGACGCCTCGCGGGTGAATGTGGCTGCGGCCTGCCACGCTCCCCTGCTCTTCATCATGTTGATCAACTCGTCATCCACTGGTTTGTCCCGGATGCTATGTACCAGTCCGTCCAATCCCGCATCCACCAGCTTCTTGGCGTCGTCAAGATAGAAAACGTGCGCCACCACCTTCAGGCCGTGCTTGTGCGCGTTGGCGATAATCACCTTGCAGATCTCAATTGGGATCTTCTTTTCCTTCCCCAGGTGATCGTCCACCCATATCTTCACCAGATCCACTTTGCGCTCGGCCAGTTCGTTCACGGCCGCTTCCACCTCTTCGGGCTTCGTCACCTCAAAGGGGACGCCGGCCATTCCCGGCGCTTTGGTCGGATACCCGTCCTTACCCGTAAAGCCGCGGAACGCCGTGAAGATCCGTGTAGTGCGTGGACGCCCGGCGCGCTGCTCGTCGCGAGCCTGGAAAATCAGCGGCTGATCGCTCCCCATGCTCACCACGCTGGTGACGCCATAGCTGGCATACGTGTTCAACTGCGCCGTGAGATTCTCCGAAGTGAAGTTTTTCGGATCCTGCACCAGCCCGATCGTATTGCCCAGATGCCCATGTACGTTGATGATGCCGGGCATGATGAACTTGCCGGCAAGGTCCACCTTCTCCACGTTCGCCGGCACGGCAAGCTTATCGGCCGGTCCGGCGTAGCGGATGCGGCCATCCACAATCACCACACGGGCTTTTTCCACCGCATCGCCGCCCGTTCCGTCGATCAGCATCGCGTTGTCCAGTACCTTGACTTCGGCGCCCGGCGTTGCAAGCGCCTGGAATGCCGTATAGTCCTGACTGGAGCAGCCTTGCAGGAAGATGTACCCGGCCATCAGGCCAACGAACGCCACGATCTCTTGTCTACGCATGGAAACCATATCTCTCAGGTGGGGATTGTATCAGATTCAGGAACGCAGGGGAGGTCAACGCGGCTCGAACTGGCAAATTGTACCAAATCCCGGCCAGTCAGCATGGGCCGGGTGCGTTCTGATATAACGTAAGTCAAATCCCTGCTCACCCATGTCTATTCATGAACGGATCGCGAAACAACAACAGCCACGGCGCGCCCGCCTAGTCTGCGCGTCCATCATTGTCTTACTGCTTGCCTGCGCGCGCACGCCGGAAACCGGCAAAGCCGAGGCCGG
>JBGSME010001009.1:0-2884 GCA_041740335.1 Bryobacteraceae bacterium
AGTCCAGCCGCGCCCGCTGTGCTTCCCGCTGATCGCGCGACTCGGCCAGCCGCCCCTGCGCCGCGTCGCGCTCCGTGAGAAGCTTCGATGAAAATTCCCTTTCCGAATGAATCAGGTTGGTCTTTTCGGCCAGAGCCGCACGGAACACTTCCACCTGTTCCCGCAGGTCGCGGACTTCCGATACCGGCACCGATGCCGAACCCATGCCGCGGCGGCGCACCCAGTAGATTGAGATCAATCCTCCCAGCCCCAGGCCGGCGAGCAGAGACAACACGTTCTCATTGAATGAGTAAGGCAAGTCGGGTACTCCCACTCCGTCGCGACTATCGGAAGTTCGCCTGTGCAAGTATTCGTGGTAATGTAACTGCCAGGACTCATTGCTCTTACAATGAGTCCAGCATTGTTACGTGCCGGAATATTGCCACAAACAACGATCGAAGTCAAATGGGATTCGATGACAAAACCAGCACAAATCGCGATATCAGGGAGGCCGCGAAAATCAGGCCCAGGTCGCAATTTTCTTGTACACAGAGGGAAGATTGATGGTATACTGCAAGAACCGCCTGAGCCAGACAGGCGGTCGCCCTATTGCCTTGGACGTCAACTACCGATAAGGCAACTGGGAGGTTTGTTCTCACGCTCAGACCCTCGTCGCCCTGATCCCGGATTTTTCTTCCGAGATCCCTCCCATCACAAAACGAAATGAGACTGCGTCTACTGATTTTTGTAGCCGCTTTGGCTTGGGCGCTGTTCCCAGCCGAAGTTTCCGCGGCGGTCCGCGCCCGAACTACCCCTTCCAAAACGAAGGCTTCGTCCCGCACGAAGTCCGCCAGCCGGGCATCCGCAAAAACGTCGTCTTCTCAGAAGAAGCCAGCGGCAAAGAAGTCGGCCGCGAGCAAATCAGCCCGAAGCAGGTCTACAAAGAAGACCGCCGCCAGAAAGACCGCGTCTCGCAAACCGTCAGTCGCGTCACGGCGCAAGGCCGTGGCCACGAAGCGCACACGGACGTCGTCCCGAAGCCGTTCCGCGGCCCTACGCCGCCGCAAGTCGCGCCGTGTGGTGGATCCCTGGAAAGAGCCGACCTATGCGGATTCAACGAGGGGCGATCACATCGACGGCGAGGACCTCGACGTACGCCGGGCTGCGGTGGACGCGCTCGGGCCTTTGAACGGCTCCGTCGTCGTGGTGAACGCCAAAACGGGGCGGGTTCTCAGCATCGTCAACCAGAAGGTCGCTTTCGAAAACGGATACACCCCTTGTTCCACGGTGAAGATCTTCGTCGGTGCCGCCGGTCTCAATGAAGGGCTCATCGATCGTGAAACACCCGTACAGATCAGCAGCAGCCTGAAGCGAAACCTCACCGAAGCCCTGGCACGGTCCGACAATCCCTACTTTGCCCGGCTCGGCGAGAAACTCGGCTTTGAGAAGGTCGTCTATTACGCGCGCATGTTGGGCCTCGGCGAGGCGGCTCTTCTTGACGATAGCGCCGAGAAGCGCGGCACGCTGCCGAAGCGGCCGCCTTCCGACGGCGTCGGCATGATGTCCAGTTTTGGACACGGCATCTCCCTCACCCCACTGCAGTTGGCGGCGGCGCTCAGCGCTCTGGCCAACGGGGGTACACTGTACCACCTGCAATACCCGCGCAGCCGCGATCAGCTGGAGCAGTTCGTTCCGCGCGCCAAGCGCCACCTCGACATCGGAAGCTGGCTGGAAGATCTGAAGCCCGGAATGATGGCCGCCGTCGAAGAAGGTACGGCTCGTCGCGCCGGATACAACCAGGAAGCCACCATCTACGGCAAAACTGGAACCTGCACCGATACCTCCAGCCCCACCCATCTCGGATGGTTCGGCTCCTTTAACGAAGCCGAGCACAACCCGCTGGCCGTCGTCGTCCTGCTTACCGGCGGCCGCCCCATCAACGGTCCGGTCGCGTCCGGAGTCGCCGGACATATCTACCGTACACTCTACGATAAAGGCTACTTTGCAGCTCCGAAGCAATACGCTCCGCCCGTGCTGCCGCCCGTGTCGCTGGTTGTGCCGCGCCTGATACCGTAGGCGCCCTCCGCGCATTCCCGCCCGCTCAAAAACAAATCGTTAGGTGGGGCTGAATCCCGCCGCAGCGCTCGTGTAGCTCCGCGTGAATCCTTCAGGCTATAATCCAAAATAGATTGAGGGTCTGCGCCCGCTGTAAGCGCCGACACGTTCCTTCGCTGCTCAGGGACATCCAACGAGGAATCGATTGTCCCGATCGGACGCCTATCACCCCTACTATCTGATCGCAGGCCGCGGCTTTGCCGGGCTGCTCGACTATGCCACCCTGCTCGCCACCGGCCCCGGACGGGAGCGCATCGGCAAAAGGACCGTACTGTTTGCCGGCGAACCCGATCCATGGTCCCGATACCGTCCCATCCGCATGGGCCAGTGGCTGCACTTGCTGTGTCTGCCACAGTTCAATCATCGGCCCCGTTACAAACACCCGGACCGCTTCCTTCCCGCTGTATCGTTTGCCGCCTCACTCCGCAAACAATGCCGCGAGTTGCCGCCGCACGAAATCGCCGAGGGCCGCATTGGTGCCATCTCAGCGGTTGACGGCGTCTACGAAGTAACGATTGGCGATCGAGTTGTCCGCGCGGATCGCATCGACGTGTGTACCGGCGTAGGTCAGGCGAAAAGAATCGACCTGCCCGGAGCCGGCGATCTCGCATGGCCGCGGCTGGTCAACGGCTACCAGTTCCTCGAAAGACTCACTTGGATTCCTCGGCGAGGATCAGTCTTGGTCGTGGGGGATAACCCCACAGCCGCCTGGTGCGTCGAGGCCGCTCTCCGGGCTCGGAACAACGTGATTTGGGCGCTGCCGGGCGAGGCTGCCAAAGCCTTTCCCCGA
>JBGSME010001010.1:0-3812 GCA_041740335.1 Bryobacteraceae bacterium
AATCGCGTAGAGCGGAGCCTTGCCGCCGTGAGCGTTCGTTACGAAAATCAACCCGTCGGCAGACACCGCTGTCGGCACGGGTATGTCGCCTTCGCTCCGCAACCGCCAGAATTCTTTGCCGGTCGAAAAATCATACCCGGCGATGTAAGGGTATCCGTTGAGCACCACCTGGACGCGGCCGCCGCCGTCGATCACTGCCGGCGTCGACCAACTTTGATCGGACAGCCCTTTCCGCGAAGTGCGCCACAGTTCCCGGCCGTCGCTCGCCGAAAACGCCGCCACGAACGAGCCGCCTTTCACATCGCACTGCACCACCACCGTGTCCTTGAAAAGCGCCGGCGAACTCGCGTATCCCCATTCCAGATCCCACCCCGCAGGGCCGTTCTTGAGCACCCCCAGGTCCTTGCTCCACAGCAGCGTGCCGTCGAGCGAGAACGCATAAAGCCCTTCCGAACCGAAATGCGCCACCAGCCGCTTGCCATCGGTGGCAAGCGTGGTATTGGCATGCGTCGCCTTGGTGTGCCTTTGTGCCCGCGGCACGCCTTCCCGCGCAGTACGCTCCCAGAGCACTTTTCCGGATCGCTTGTCGAAGCAGTAGATCGCCCAGCGCTGCACGCCACCGTCATCGGCGGAATCGCCGTCGCCGTAAAGCCCCACCTTGAGCGGAGCGTCCCCTTTGCCGGAAATCGCCGTCGCCACAAAGACGCGCTCGCCCCACACAATCGGGCTCGAGTGGCCGAGGCCGGGCAGCGCCGTCTTCCACAACACGTTCTTCACGCGCCCCGCCGACGCATCGGCGTTCCAACTCACCGCCGCGCGCCCTTGCCCGTTGCCGTCGGCGTTGTTTCCTCGGAACGACGGCCAGTTGTCCGCCGGGACAGCAGCCATCGCGGCTGAGATCACAATCGAGGCAAGCTTCATCCAATCAGCTTACCTGCCCGCGACTGCGAAAGCGGACGCCACCGTTTCCGGCAGCGCCCGTTTCTCTCTCTCTCGCTCTCCAAACCCTTAGTTGTTCTTGTGCCCGCCCTTGTGGCCGTCCTTGTGATCGCCCTTGTGGTCGTCTTTATGCCCGTCCTTCTTCTCTTCCTTGTGCTCTTCCTTGTGGTCGTTGGCAAGGATCACGTTCGACGCGCCGATCATCATTCCCATCGCGATCATCACGGCCTGAAGCTTTTTCATATTGTTCTGATTCCTCTGTATATCTGTGAAGTTTTCGTTCGCCGGACCGCTCCGTCAAGCGTGTCCGCTCTCCACTTCCTCATCGGAACCGATCCCGGGACTTTTAAGAAAACTTCGCGGACCCTGCCCCGCTCAGCTAATCACGCGCCCGGTTGCGCACCCGCTTCACAGACGCCTTCTTCGATCCACTCCGGGTTCGGATCACAATCGGTGTGCCCTCGAATCCGAATCGTGTCCGGATCTCGTTGGCCAAACGTCGCTCCACCGAAAAATGCAGCGTCTTTCCGCCTTCCTTGAACACGATAAACGTTGGCGGACGCACTCCGGACTGCGTCACATACTTCACGCGGGTCACCAGATCCGTTTGCAGATGTTCGAAAAACCGGTTTAGTTCGGCGGTGGTCACACGCCGGTTCGAGCTCTCCCATCCACGCCGGATCTGTCCGAACAACTGCCCCACGCCCGTACCGCTCTTCGCCGCCATAAACGCAATCGGCGCGTACTCCAGAAACTTAAACGTCTCCCGCACCCGCGCTACCCACTCTTTCTTGTTACGGTCCGCCACCGCGTCCCACTTGTTCACCGCCAGAACGATCGGCCGGCCGGCTTCGTGCGCGTAGCCCGCAATCGTCGCGTCGGTCGCCGTAGGTCCCTCTTCGCCGTCAATCACCAGGATCGCCGCGTTCGCCATCCCAATGTGCCGCCGCGCCATCACAACGCTCATCTTCTCCGCCATCAACTTCGTCTTGCCCTTGCGCCGGATCCCCGCCGTATCCACAAACACGTACTGCACCCCTTCGTGCACGATGCTTTCGTCCACCGCGTCGCGGGTGGTCCCAGCCTCCGGCGTCACAATCGAACGTTCATGGCCAACAAGAGCATTCAGCAATGTCGACTTGCCGACATTCGGCCGCCCGATGATGGCCACACGAATCTTCGCGATCGCCACCGTGGCCTCGTCCTCCGGCTGCGGGAAGCCTCCCGTCGCGTTGTCGAGCATCTCCTCGATCCCGATGCGATGCTCAGCCGAGATCGCAAATAGATCGAAGCCAAGTTCATAGAAATCGGCGGCAAGGCTTTCGCGCGATGGCGCATCGATCTTGTTCACCGCAAGCGACACCGGTTTGCCGAGCTGCTGCAGCATCCGCGAGAGGTCGCGATCGGCGCCGGTGATCTCGGTTCGTCCGTCGATCACGTAGATAATGTGCGAGGCTTCCTCCAGCGCCACGCGCGCCTGACGCAGGATCTCGCTCGGAATCAATTGCTGATCGTCGGGCACTATGCCGCCGGTGTCAATAACCTCGAAGCGCCGGCCCGCATGCTCACCCTGGCCGTAAATACGGTCCCGCGTGATGCCGGGCTCGTCGCCGACGATGGCGCGCCTCGAGGCCGTCAACAGGTTGAAGAGCGTGGATTTGCCCACGTTGGGCCGCCCTACGATAACCAGCCTGGGAAGCGGACCCGCTGGGGCTACCGCCGCCGATTCGATCTCATTCACCATCGTGTTGCTCACATTTCATCAGACCACGAACGGCAAAGCGCTTGGCTCTGCCGTAAGGTTGGCGATAAAGTAAAAGGTCATGGCTGATCATTCCGTCTCCCGCCGTTTCTTCTTTTATGGTCCTTTGCTGGCCGGCGCGGTTCCGGCCGCCGGCTTCGGCAGTGTCGCATCTCTGCGCGCCCTCGGCTATAAGCCGTTCTACAACAAACTGAACGTGGCCGCCATCGGCTGCGGAGGCCGCGGAGGCCAGATCCTCAACGAGGCCGCCGAAACCGAGACCATCGTCGCCATGTGCGACGTCGACGAGAATCGCGCCGCCGCCAACTTTGCAAAGTTTCCCAAGGTAACCAAGTATAAAGATTTTCGCGTGATGCTCGACAAAGAGGCGAAGAACATCGACGCTTGCACCATCGGCATCCCCGATCACATGCACGCGACCGTTGCGCTGGCGTGCATGCAGGCGGGCAAGCACGTCTATCTCGAAAAGCCGTTGACCCGCACTCCATGGGAAGCCCGGCTGATGGCCGACGCGGCCGTCAAGTACAAAGTGGCTACGCAGATGGGCAACCAGGGCTACTCGCACGAGAGCATCCGCGCCGCGGCCGAGATCGTCTGGTCCGGCGCCATCGGTGACGTCACCGAAGTACACGCCTCCTCCTCGCCAGGCACCCATCCCACCGCGCTCCAGGAGCTCCCCGGGGAATCGTCGGTGCCGGCCAACGTCGATTGGGATCTGTGGATCGGCGCCGCCAACATGCGCGCCTACAGTCCCGATCACTATACCCCCTACAACTGGCGCGGCTTTTTCGACTTCGGCACCGGCCAGATCGGCAACTGGGGTATCCACACGATGGGTCCTGTGAATCTGGCGCTGCAGTTAGGCGCACCGGTGAGCGTCGAACTGGTCCGAAGCGAAGGGCGTAGCAAATGGACCTATCCGTCGCGAGCGGTAATCCGCTTCGAGTTTCCGGCACGCGGAGCCATGCCCCCGGTGTCGGTGTTCTGGCACGATTCAGCCCGGCCGGACGATCCAGAAGCGTTTCGCGTTCCCGGCATGGAAAACGAGACGATATTGCCGTCGAGCTCGAACCTCAGCGACAAGGGCCGTCCGATGGGCCGCGCCGGCGGC
>JBGSME010001011.1:0-7350 GCA_041740335.1 Bryobacteraceae bacterium
CCGCGTCACCTGGAATCGCTTCTTCGCCACCAACCCGCCCGCCGTGTACGAATACATCTCCTGCACCGTCCGTGTCACCGCCGTCCCACTCGGAGCCGGTGCGCAAATCGGATACTCCGTCACCGCCAGCCGGCCCGAAAGGTTCGCCGCCGTGAACCCTCCAAACGGATTCGAGTCATAATACATGTTCGTCTGCTGGCACGTGTCCTCCGGCCCGCTCGACACCGGGTACCGCCGGATCGTGGTTACCCGCTGGTAACTGTCGTAAACATACGCCACTTTTTGATTCTTCGCATCGATCCGGTAGTTCAACGTCCCATCGCCGTTGTAGTTATACGTCCGCGTCCCTGTCTCCGGATTACTCTCGCTCGTCATCTTCCCGTTCCCATCATAGTTGAACGTCCGGGTCTGGTTGTAACTCCCGCCGCCGTTCGGACGCGGCATCGACACGTTCGTAAGTGCCCCCATCGCGTTGTAAGTGTAAGTCGTCACATAGTCCGCGCCACCCCCCGGATTCGGCTCGTTCACCTGCACCAGTTCCCCCGTCGCCGCCATCGTGAATTTCTTCCACTTCAGCGCCGGATCCGTCACCTTCACCGTATTCCCCGCATACACATAGCTCGTTGTGCCCATGCTGCTCGGCAAGACAACCGATGTGGTCCGCCCCAGTTGATCGTAACTATACGTCGTCCAGTACACCGTCCCGCCCGGCGCATAGGGCTGGCTGACCTTCTTCACCTTCCCCATCGGCGTGCACGCGCACGCCGCGTACTCGGTATCCACCGTCGAAATCACCGTGATCGTCCCCGTCAATCCTCCCGTCCCTGTCTCCACCTTCACCGGCCGCCCGAATCCATCCATCGTCGTCCGCGTCACCCTTGACCCCGTTACCGACCTCATCTGCCTCGCCGCGTCGTCGTAAGAAAACTGCGTAATCGCTCCCAGTGGCGATGTCTTCTGCGTCGGCCTCGCGTACCCGTCATAGCTGTAGCTCGATGTCGCCCCGTTCGGCCCCGCGTCCTGCGTCAACCCCAGAAAGTTGTTCCAGCTCATCGAATGTAGCAGCGAACCATTTCCGTTCACCGTCATCGTCCCCGGCACCGCGTTGTTCTGCGTCGGCGTGGCCGTCACCGATCGCGTCCCCTGTAGCGCGAATATCGGCATTCCCGTAATGTCGTAGGAGAACGTCATCGCCTCGCCCCCATACTGCCATTGTCCGTTGACGTTGCCGCGCACGTTCATACTCGCCCCATAGTTCGCTGTGTCGTGCTGCCGCAGCCCCGTTCGCGGCGTTGGATTGGAGAAGTCATAGCTGTTCTGGGCGATCAGCAGAGCCCCTCCCCCGGCCGGCGTCACCGAAGCCGAATAGAGCCGGTTTCGAATGTACCGGTCCGCATAGGCCTGGGAAGACAGGTACACCATGTTGTAAGTACGCGCCACACTCAGCGTGCCCGTGCAGGACCCGTACCCGTACACCTGCCGCTGCGTCAGGTTCCCATAAACGTCCAGAAGCTGCGTAACCTTCGTACAGATTTGGTTCGCTGTTCCCGGATCGATCCACGTCAAGTCCGTGTTCACATAGGGCCGGCCAGCCGGGTCCACCGCCCACATGTACTGGCTCCGGGTTAACGGATTCGTCGCGCCGTTCACGCCAGCATCCAATTGCGTCGTCAAGCCCACATAGGGAGACGACGTGCTGGTCTCAAACGTCCAGATCCTCGACGCTGTCGCCGCCGTCATCGCCAGTTTGGTCCACGCGTGAAGGCTCCGCCCCGCGTCCCCCGCATCGTCGTAGGAGAACTGGAACAGATCCGCCGCCGCCCCCGGTGCTTTCACGAAAGAGCGAGTGTTAACCTCCCGCAGCATCCGGGAGCCACTGTAGGTGAAATTGCGGTACACCCACTGGATGTAACCCTGGTATGGGTACGTCACTTTCGTCAGTTCGCCCGCGTTGTTGCTCCCGTATGTGAAACTGTGCGTCAGGTTCACGCCCGTCTTCGTGATCCCCGTCATCACCCGCGCCGCCCCGTAGGACACCCCGGTGAACGGATCCTGCAAAGTGGTCGAACTGTAACTGAACGTATAGTTCTCACCATCCGTCAGCTCGCTGATAATGCCACTCAAGTGAGGCAACGTCTCACCGGCGAACGTCGTGTAGTTGAAGGTATAGGTGCGGTATCGGGAGGGAACGCAACACGCCAACGCTCGCACATCTTCAATCTCCGCAATACGGCTGCTCGCCGCCCCTGCCGGCCCATTCACTCCGGCCCAGTACTTTAGTATCACCTGATTCCCATTGGAATCTTCCATCGTTGCCGGATACCGCGTTCCTGCGTCCTGCTCGTTCCCCTGCGAGATCGCGTACATGTTCCAGAAACTGCCGTCATTGAAGTAGAGCCGGTTCAGACTGGTGTCGTAACTCACATAAGTCTCTTTTGACGTCCACACTCCGTTGCTAACCTGGTCCAGCCGGTACTCGGCGCCCGTGCTATCGGTGAACACCCAATGGCCGATCTCGAAATAGTTCTTCCAATAAGGGGTCACGCTTCCCGCCAGAACTCGCCAGCCGAATCCGTACCCCGCGTCCTGTCCCAGTTTCCACGTCACCCCATTGTGCCGCCGCCATGCCTGAGAGTTGTAGTTCAACGAGATTCCAACCGCCATCCCGTTCCGCCCCTGCGCCGTGATCAATGGAAGCGTGAAGTTCAGGTTCCCTGATCGCGTGTCGATATTCTCCCCGTTGGAGCCCCAGTAGCTCCCCGTCGGCCGGATCCCGGTTCGCCTCGGATCCACGGTCCCCGTCGGTGCGGCCGTCACCGTCACTTCGGTCGCCGGGCCAAGGTTCCAGTGATAGTCCATCGGCGTGATGCTGTAGACGTAAGTAACCCCGGCGGCCACTCCAGGATCTGCCAGATCGGGCGTTCGCGGTTGTCCGATGAAGTTCCACGAACCGCCCGGCAGCCGCCGGTACACCCAGTAGTAGGCCACCCCGACTCCCGCGCCGGCTGGGTTGTCGGTCGGCTCCGTCCATTGCAGGTCAATCTCCGTCGGAAGCGGCAGCACGGCAACCGACTGCGCGCTCACCGCCTGCGGAGCCTGCGTGTCCTTCTCTCCCAACTTCACCAGGTCGAAGCCGTTCGCCGCTGGCGCGCCAGTCACTCCCACGCCTGGATTCCCCGACGTGATCACGCTGTCCACCACCGTCAGCACCGACGTGTTGTCCAAATACGTGCTCAGCTTGCCGTTGCTGTAGATCGTTCTCATCTCCATGTTGTCGTGGCACCCCACTGCGGTAACATACAGAGGCGTCACCACTCCACCGGACCGCCGGTTCGCCACCAGCGTCGCCGTGCAACTCGTCGGTCCTACCGACGGGTTCACCAGTTCCACCGAGTAGTAGGTGCCCGTCGATGGCAAACTCTTCGCGTCTTGCGAGGCGCGGATGAAATGGACATAAGTGCCGCCCGATTGCGGTAGCCGCACGTACGTTATGATCTCGTACTCGCCCGGCGACGTCGGCGGACCGTTCTTCGCAATGAGCGCGCCACCGTTCCCGGACCCTGTCAGCGTCCCGCCCGCCGACAGCGTCCCGTTCTGCTGCCAGTACGCCGTGTCGATAGCCCCGTCAAAGAGGTCAATTTTGTAGTAGCTGTAGATTGCGCGTACATCGCCCGCCGTCCACAGTCCAACACCGATCACCGCGCCCACCGTCAGAATCGCCAACCGCTTGAGTCGCATCGTCTTTGTCCTGTCGCTTCTTTTCCAGTGACATCTCCCCTATTTCGGACCCTGAGCAGGTGTCGGCGGGCCCGGGCGCCCCTCGCCGCCCTGCAGCGTGAATCGATCAAGATCGAAGCCACTCTTCCTTGACCGGAATTCCAATTCAATGTCTTCCTTACGCGCCAACCCCTTGTCGAAGCGCTTTACGTCGGCCCGATTGGCGTAGGCAGCCAGCGCACCGTTCAACGACTTGCGGTCCCGCGCCACCACTTCCACCAGTGCCGTCTTCCCGTCGTCGCTCTCCTCAAAGCGCATGCTGACAACGCCTTCCGGCAGCCCTTCGCTTGGCCTTGGCATCACCAACGGTCGCCGCGGATCATCCGCGGTTCCGGCGCCAACCATCGGAACCACTGCCAGCACTCTCTCGCCCCAATTCAACGGACTCACACGCGGCTGTGCGGAAACAACCGCCGTCGCTCCGCAAATCCACGCCATTGCGTAAATCGCTCGCTGGACTGATCGAGTCATACATTCTTCTTCTTACCTAAGCCACGAAAATATAGGCGCATTAAGTGGATAAACAAAACACTACGCCCACAGCGTTGTTAGCAGCAAGGGCTCAAACGAGGGTTTACGATTGATTTTTGTCAATCACGTGGACTTTTCTTCTACCCCTCGCAGCCCGTCGTCCTCCCATCGAGCCACACACGCCGGGACCGAGCAATATGTGCCGAGCCGCCCACGTCAGTAAGCGGACCTAAACCGACCGCCCCCCCATCACCCCACAGTAAGAATCGAATAACTCCCAACACCCACCTCATCGCTACCCAACACTCCAAAATTTATTTCTCCCACCCCCTCAACAACTTCCCCAAATCGGCTTTGCCGATGACTCCCCCCCATCCCGGACACTGGAACCGAGGTAAAACCATGTCCAAACGTCGATTCGCCTTCCGCCGGATAAAAGCCGCCCTCGCGCCGCCGAGCCACGCAAATCCAACTGGAGCCACCGCGCCCCTCCTCACCAACGCCATCAAATCAGGACTCACCGCCAAGTCCGTCCTCCTCCCCGGCGAAGACCCCGCAGCCCTTAAACTCCTCGCCGACACTCTCCTCGCCGAATACCAACCTGCCACCGACGAAGAATTTCTCTTCCTCGAAGAGATAGTGGCGAATAAATGGAGAATCCGCCGTGGCTGGAATTCCGAAAACAGCCTCGTCCGCGCCGAAATGCTCCGCCAGCAGGCAGCCGTCGACGCCGAATTCGAAGACGCCGAATCCGACATCCTCTTTGCCCTCGCTCTCCGCGAGCTCACCGACAATTCCAACGTCATCGCGCACCTCCATCGTCAGGAAGTACGCTATACCAGCGCCGCCAATCGCGCCCTCGATCAGCTCCGAATCGCCCAAGCACTCCGAAAAGAACGCGAGTCCATCGACGCCGCGGAGACCTCTAGTGTTGACAATTTTGACACCCCCGAAAGTCCGGACCCTGCCCAGGACACCAACTCCCGCGATACCAATCACATGGCTCCCGAGACCACGAAAATTCAAAACAACCCCAAGCCCCCGGAAAATTACCCCACCACGGGGGTATCTTCGCCGACCGCAACGCTCACTCGTAATCAGGAATAATCATGCCATCCACCCTCACACACCATTCCCCGGCTCTCAGGCTCCGGCCCCACGCCCAACACGCACCCGGCAAAACCGCAACTGCGCCCAACGGCCAACCCGCCACCATCTCCTATGACCTCTGGATGGAATCCCACGCCACCGTCGTCCAGGCGCTCATCCCTTACAAGGAACCGCTGGAAAAAGTAGTCCAAGCCGTCAACGAACTTCAAAATAGACTCGGAATTGTTATATGAAGCGTCGCCGCCGCACCCTACTGAACCTGCCATCGCGCGACGGTGCTATGCTGGACGACGAAACTCGCTCGTGTTCAGCCGGCACCATCGAAAAGTCAAGTTACTGTTTGCGCTGGCCGATCTTATCTTCGTCAGCGCGGCGTTCCTTGCTGCCTATCAAAGCCGCCACTGGCTCCCGCTGGAACGCAATTTCTTTCTCACTCCTCCGGTTCTCGCCGTCCTTCTTCTATCTTGCGCGGTGCTGTGGCCCGGCGCCGGCTACTGGCTGGAAGTCTATGAGCGCCTCGATTCCGCCCATCCGCGCGTCATCCTTCGCGACAGCTTCCGGCAAGCATTGGCCGGCGCCATCGGCATCGTGCTCGTCCAGTATCTGCTGCGGCTCGATCTCAGCCGCGCCTTTATCGGGCTTCTGGCCGTCTACAGTTGGATTCTGTTGTGCCTGTTTCGGCTGAATGCCGGCGCCCTCGTCGGCTGGATCCGCAGGCAGTTCGGCGTGGAGCAGCATGTGCTCCTGGTGGGTACCGGCGATCGCGCGCGCGCCATCGCGGCGTTGCTCGAACAATCGGCGCCGTTCGGGATTCGGCTGGTGGGCCTCCTTGCCCCTGGTCCCGAATCGCCCCCCGCACTTCCATATCCTGTCTATCCGATGGAACGGCTTTCGGATCTGCTCGAACGCCACATCATCGACGAAGTAATCTTCGCGGTGGATAGCAACCGCCTCCGCGAACTCGAGGATATTCTGCTCATGTGCGATGAAGACGGCGTCCGAACCCGCGTCGCGGTGGATTTCTTCCCACACGTGAACAGCGAGGTTTATCTTGACCGCCTGGAGCGCGTCCCGCTCCTTACCTTTTCGGCGGCGCCGCATGACGAAATTCTGCTGCTCGCCAAACGCACCGTCGACATCGTTCTGGCTGGCGCCGCCCTCTTGTTGGTCTCGCCCCTTCTCGTGCTGATCGCCGGATTGATTAAACTCACGTCGCCCGGCCCGGCCGTTTTCCAGCAAATCCGATGCGGCCTGAATGGACGGAGATTCACGTTCTACAAGTTCCGTTCGATGGTCGCCAACGCGGAACAGATGAAGGAAAGCATCCGGCATCTCAATCAGAAGGACGTGGCTTTCAAGATCGCCAACGATCCGCGGCTCACCGGGGTCGGGCGGTATCTGCGCCGCTTCTCCATCGACGAATGGCCTCAGCTTTGGAACGTCCTCCGCGGCGACATGTCGCTGGTCGGTCCGCGCCCCGCCGTTCCCGAGGAGGTGGAACAATACAAGCGATGGCAGCGCCGCCGCCTTCGCATGCGTCCCGGACTCACTTGCCTCTGGGCCCTCGAAGGACGCGATCATCTCGACTTTGAAACTTGGATGCGCAAAGACATGGAGTACATCGACAACTGGTCGCTCGCGTTGGACTGGAAGATCATGCTCCGCACCATTCCACGCGTCCTGTCCGGAAAAGGAGCACACTGATTAGATGGAATTGATCCCAACCCACGATGAGGTGATGGAGTTGCTCAAGGAGACCGGCGCGCTCCGCGAAGGTCTGTTCGAATATCCCAACGGCCTCTACTCCACCCGCCACATTCAGATGCCGCTCGCCTTTCGCGACTACAGGAACATGAAGATCCTCAGCGTGGCGCTCAGCCGGCTGGTCCGGCGCGATCCGGAGCTGCGGGCGTCGATCGACGATCTTTCCGTGGTGGCGCCCGCCACCGGCGGCATGCCCGTTGCCTACGGCGTTTGCGAAGCCCTCCACGC
>JBGSME010001012.1:0-8952 GCA_041740335.1 Bryobacteraceae bacterium
CCGCGTTCAGTAGCGCGTTCTGGCCGCTCAGTAGACTCTCGATGGCCCCGAACGTGAGCGCGCCGTTTCCGTTGTCCCGGTCCTCATCGGTCACCAGGATGTAGTTGACGGCGGCGCCCGCCGTGAAGCTGAAGTTGCTGAACGCAAAATCGATTCCGGAGTAGCCGTCCTCGAACGACCCGCTGGTAACAAGACCAGCCGCCGCTGTTCCAAAGTCCGTCGCGCTTCCGTTGTCCAGCAACTCGCGGCCAAGATTGCCTGCGCCGCCGCTTCCGAATCCATACAGGCCAAAACTCGCCGTATGTCCCATGCCCGTGAGCTGCGTGTCGAGACTGTTGATCATTCCCGGAAGCCACGCGTGTTCGCCGGCCATCGATCCCGATTCGTCCACGACGACGATCACATTGACTGCCCCGGCCTGCAACAGTCCCGGTGCGAAGAGATGTGCTGCTGCGAGCAGACACACAAGTAGCGTTGCTCTCATGGTTGCCTCCTATTGGTGGAGCAAGGCGCTTCTCTCTCAAAGAGCCGTCCCCTCTGGACGAGCCGTCGCTTTTCGCCGGCTTGCTCTGTGATGCGCCTTACATTGCAGTTGTGCGCGTAGTACCCAAAGCGTTACAGGCCCATTTGCTCGCGTTCGTTCGCGATAAGATGCTCAAGGAACCACATGAATCGCCGAACCGTAATAAAAACAATCGCCTCTGTTCCTGTTTTGCCCGCCGCCGCTCCCGCCGCCGTGCCTGACCGGCCTTGGCTCGGCCCCGGCTATTGGGCCAACCCGCTCCAGGACTGGCGTTCGCGCGACGGCCGCATCGAGTGTTTCGTCTCCGGCGGTGATCGCAACGTCTTTTGGCTCACCCGCGAACTCGGTCCCCGCGGCGACTTCGACATGTCGGTTCGCCTCGGCCGCCTCGATCAGACTCGCGCCACCGGTTGGGCCGGTTTTCGCATCGGTGTCAAGACCTGGTTTGGCCAATGGAAGGATGCCGCCGTTCGCGGATTCGGGCTCCACGCCGGCATCACCGCCGATGGCGAGATGTTCATTGGCAAGCCCAGCGGTGGGCCGAAGATCGACACCAACGACGCGCCCCTCGAACTCCGCCTCGCCCGCAATCGCCTCACGCTTGCCTCTGGCGACAAACGCGTCGAGCGCGATCTTCCCCCGGATTGGCGCGAGTGGCTGGAAGGCGGAATCGCCCTGGTATGCAGCTCCGGCGAGATTCCCGAAAATCCTCTGCCCATCAGTGAGCCCGATTTCGCCACTGCTCCCAAGCCCGGCACCCAACGCGGCGGCGCACTCAAGTGCTGGTTCCGCGATTGGAAACTGACCGGTACCCGCGTCGTCGAACACCCCGAACGCGCTTGGGGACCGATCCTTTTCAATCAGTACACCCTCAGCCGCCGCGTGATGAAGATGACTGTTCAATTTGCCCCCCTCGCCGATAGCGAGTGGACGCAGCCCCAGCTACAGGTGCGCGGAAAGACCGTCGCCACCGCCGATATCGACCCCTTCTCGGCCACCGCCACCTTTCGCGTCGCCAATTGGAACGACAAGGCCGACACCCCCTACGTTGTCGTATTCGGCGCACATCGTTTCACCGGCGCCATCCGCCGCGATCCCGTCGCCAAACCGAAAATCGTTGTCGGGTCGCTGACCTGCCAGAACGATTTCGGCTATCCCCATCAGGAGATCGCCGCCAACGTCGCCGTCACCAAACCGGACATTCTTTTCTTCACCGGCGATCAGGTCTACGAGCGCAACGGTGAGTACGGCATCGAGCGGTCGCCTGTCGAAACCGCGCGCCTCGACTATCTGCGCAAGTGGTATCTGTTCGGCTGGGCGTGGGGCCACCTCACGCGCGACATCCCCTGCGTCTGCATGGCCGATGATCACGACGTCTATCACGGCAACATCTGGGGCGCGTCGGGTCGCAAGGCCGAGTATGCCGACGCCGCAAAAAAGGATCAGCAAAGCGCCCAGGATTCCGGCGGCTATGCGATGGACGCGCGCTGGGTCAACATGGTGCAGCGAACCCAGGCCAGCCATCTGCCCGATCCCGCCGACGCCACTCCGGTCGATCAGGACATCAGCGTCTACTACTGCGATCTGCTTTGGGGCGGCGTCAGCTTCGCTGTCATCGAAGACCGCAAGTTCAAGTCCGCGCCGAAAATACTCATGCCCGAGGCGAAGATTCGCAATGGCTGGATCAAGAACCCGGCATTCGATTCGGCCAAGCAAGGCGACGTTCCCGGCGCTCAGATGCTCGGCGGCCGACAGGAAAAATTCCTCGCCCAGTGGGCGCGCGATTGGAGCGGCGGTGTCTGGATGAAAGTCGCCGTCTCCCAAACCATCTTCGCGAATCTGGCGACCATGCCGGATTGGACCACCGACGATTCCCCAACGCCCAAGCTTCCCGTCGAGCCCCTTGGCGGCTACGCCAAGGCCGAAAAGAAAGTCCAGGACCACGATTCCAACGGTTGGCCGCAAACCCCGCGCAACCGCGCCGTGCGTCTCCTGCGCAGTTGCCTCGCCGTCCATCTGGCCGGTGACCAACACCTGGGCAGCCTCATTCAGTACGGTGCCGACGAGTTCAACGACGCCTCTTGGGCCCTCTGCGCGCCGGCGATTTCAAACCTTTGGCCGCGCCGCTGGTTCCCGCCCCAGGAAGGCGCCAATCGCAAACCCGGTTCTCCGCGTTACACCGGTGAGCATCTGGACGGCTTCGGCAACAAAGTCACCGTTCACGCCGTCGCGAATCCACATCGATTCGGAATCAAACCAGCCGCCCTTCACGAACGCGCCTGCGGCTTCAGCGTCGTCGAACTCGATCGCGCCACACGCCGCATCGCGATGGTGAACTGGCCCCGCTGGGTGGATCTTTCCAAACCCGCCCAGAAACCCTATCCCGGCTGGCCGATAACGATTGAACAGCTGGACAATGGATTGTCAGCCACAAAGTTCTCGCTCCGCTTGAAACGCAAAGCGCGAGGCGTCGTCGTAGTCACCGATGCCGCAACCGGAAATCACGTGTGGACCTGGCGCGTCCCGCAGCCGATGGATCGCCTCCCCGTGTGGCAAGCCGGCCGCTACCGCGTGAAGCACGAAGGCGGCGAAGAGGTAGCCGAAGCAACCTAGCCCCCATGGCCGCCGCCGGCCATTTGCGACAATATCGTTTATGTCCAAACTGTCCATCCAAGATCTCGAACTCGACGGGCAACGCGTCTTCATTCGCGTCGATTTCAACGTTCCCCTCAGCGACGACGGATCGCAGATCACTTCCGACAAGCGCATCCGCGCGTCTCTCCCCTCGATTGACCTCGCCCTCGAGAAGGGCGCCGCTGTCGTGCTCGCCAGCCACCTCGGCCGGCCCAAGGGTAAGCCGAATCCCGCCATGTCCTTGAAGCCTGTTGCCGCGCGTCTCGCCGAATTGCTCGAACGCCCCGTTGCCATGGCCCCCGATTGCGTCGGCCCGGAGGTCGAAGCGATGCTGCCCAAACCCGGCGAGGTACTCCTGCTTGAGAACCTCCGTTTTCATCCCGAGGAAGAAGCGAACGACCCTGCTTTCTCCAAGCAACTCGCCAGCCTCTGCGATGTCTATGTCAACGACGCTTTCGGCTCCGCCCATCGCGCCCACGCCTCCACCGAAGGCATCACCAGGTTCGTCTCCGTCTCCGCCGCTGGGCTCCTCATGACCAAGGAACTCGACTACTTCACCCTCGCCACCGACAATCCGCCGCGCCCCTGCATCGCCATCCTCGGCGGCGCGAAAGTCTCCGACAAAATCGAAGTCATCGAGAACCTCATGAAGTTCGTCGATCGCCTGCTGGTCGGCGGCGCAATGGCCTATACGTTTCTCAAGGCCCTGAATCAGCCCGTTGGGAAATCGCTCGTTGAGGACGACAAGGTCGAACTGGCCGCCCGCCTCATTGCCCAGGCCGGCGATCGCCTGCTTCTCCCCACCGATCACGTCGTCGCCGCCGAACTCAAGGAAGGCGCAGATTTTCAGATCGTCACCCAAATTCCCGATGGCATGATGGGCCTCGATATCGGTCCCGAGACCACCGCTCGCTATTCCGCCGAAGCCGCCGCTGCCGCCACCATCATCTGGAACGGTCCGATGGGCGTCTTCGAAAAACCCCCGTTCGACAAAGGAACCATGGCTCTCGCCCACGCCGTTGCTGAGTCCTCCGCCACCTCCGTGGTCGGCGGCGGCGATTCGGAAAAGGCCGTCAAAGTGGCCGGCGTCTCAGGCAAGATCTCCCATATTTCCACCGGCGGCGGTGCGTCGCTCGAGTTCCTCTCCGGCATCGCCCTGCCCGGCGTTGTCGCGCTCACCGATAGATAACCGCCATGCTGTCACGCCGTGTATTCCTCATGCAAGCCGCTGCGGTGAGCCGGAACACCAAAGTGAAAATCACCTCAGTCAAAGCCGTTCCCATCCAACTGCTCCCCACCAGCCGTTTCGGTGTCAGTAAGTTCAAGGGCGATCATGACCCCGCGCGAAGCCGCTGGTTCGGGCCCTTCTCTCAGCTATCCGGATCCATCCTCGTTGAGATCAAAACCGATCAGGGCATCACCGGCTATGGCCTCGGCGGCGGCGGCGGCGCAGCCTGCTACATCATCGAAAACCACCTCAAGGATTTGCTCCTCGGCGCCAACCCGCTCAACGTCGAATTGCTCTGGGACCAGTTGTTCGCATCCACTTCCTTCTATGGCCGCAAAGGTGTCGTGATCATGGCGATGAGCGGCATCGATCTTGCCCTCTGGGACGTCGCCGGCAAACACGCCGGACTGCCCGCGCATCGCCTGATGGGCGGGCCGGTGAAGGACAAAGTGCTCGCCTACTTCACGGGCAAGAATCTCGAACTCGGCCTCAAGCTCGGCTTCAAAGCGTTCAAATGGCCCATGGATATTGGCCCCGAGCACGGCGATGACGCGATGGACAAAATCGTCGAGGTCCTGAAAGTCGCCCGCGAAACCGTCGGCCCCGACGCGGCCCTGATGATCGATTGTCTCTGCCGCTGGAATGTCCCCTTCACCCTCGAGGCCGCCGAGCGAATCGCCGACGCCGGCGTTGGACTTCATTTCATCGAAGAACCGATTCTCCCCGACGACCTCGCCGGCTATGAAAAGCTGTGCCGCGACGTTGCCGGCACTAAAATCGCCTGCGGCGAGCACGAGTACTCCCACTACGGTTTCGAATTACTCCTCCGCCAGGAGGCCGCTCATTTCCTCCAGCCGGACCTCACTTGGTCCGGCGGCCTCACCACCGGCCGCCGCGTCGCTACCCTCGCCTCTGCCCGCAAAGTGCCCGTCATCCCTCATCGCGGCGGCAGCGTCTACGGCATGCAGTTGATCATCGCAAGCGACAATTGCCCGATGGCGGAAAGTTTCGGCACCGGTGAGCCCGGCAATGAAATGATGGGCCTGTTTACTTCGCCGTTCGAAAAAGGATATTATCGTGCTCCGGAAGGCCCAGGCATGGGCATCGAAATTCCCAGAGAGGTGCTGAGCAAAAATGGCCTATAGATTTCTGATCGTTACCCTCGTCGCGCTGCCGCTCTTTGCGCAGATCTTCAAGTTGTCCCGCGAGCAGTTGGTCGAACTGACCGCCGCTAGCAAATACGATCGCTTCGCCGACGGCCGCCCCAACGTTCCCGATGCCGTCCTCGAACAGGTGCGTGGACTCTCGATGGAAGAGTGCTGGGGTGTTCTCCGAGGCAAACAGTATGTCAATCAATACGAAGGCGGTTGGCAAATCGTGCATCCGGAAACCAAACTCGTCGGCCGCGCCGTCACCGCCCAGTTCATGCCCCTCCGCCCGGATTTGAACGATCTCCTCCTGCAGGAACTGAAGCGTAAGAACTTTACCAGCGCCGCCCACCAATGGGTGATCGATCAGCTCCAGCCCGGCGACGTGCTCGTCGTCGATATGTTCGGCAAGGAAGACGGTGGTTCCCTCGTCGGCGATAACCTCGCCGCCGCCGTCAAGTCAGCCACCCAAACCGGCGGCATCGTCGTCGACGGCGCAATTCGGGACCTCGAAGGCATCTACCCTTTGGGCATGCCCGTCTACACGCGCCACGCGCATCCTTCCGCAATCGCCAACGTTCAGTTGACCGGCTATAACATTCCTGTCCGCATCGGCCAGGCTACCGTGCTACCCGGCGACGTTGTCCTCGGCGATCGCGAAGGCGTCTACTTCATTCCGCCACAAATGGCCCAGCCCATCGTCGATCGCGCCGTTGAGACCCATATCCACGACGAATGGACAAAAGGTAAGTTCCTGTCCGGTAAATATAAGTCCTCGGAGTTATATCCTCGGCCAAAGGATCCGGCCCTGCTCAAAGAGTACGAAGAGTACAAGGCCAAAAAGCTTCGGAAGAACTGACCGCCGAAACCGTGCTCTCCGGCACCACGCCCGAAGCAGCAAGTCTGGCATGAATCCCTCGCCCGGCTTACTCCCGCCGAACGAGTTCAAGTCGCCCTCGAACTAACCGGCCTATCCGACGACCTCCTGCGCGCCGCGATCCGCCGGCGATACCCTGACGCTACCGGAGATGAGTTTCAGTATCAGTTGCTGCGGGCTCGCTCTCCGGCGCGCGCTTGTGGAATCCCCATTCCTTTCGCCGTCGGCGGATCGTGGGCCAGTACCGCCTACGGCGAGCCGAGGCAGACGAACGACTTCAATTCGATCGCCGATCTCGATCAACTACGACTGGATACTTTCCTTCAGCGGCTCGACGCGGACTTCTACCGATACCGTTCACTTAGCCCCCTGTGTCATTGGTACCGGAGGAAATATGGGGACTGTCCGACCCGGCCACGAATGCCCAATCAGCCACCAAGCGGCCCGCTTCCTGGACCCTCGACGCGGTATCCCGCCTGCCCACTCAACTCCTAAGTGAACAGTATTGCCGTTAGCCCCGCCTTACTCAACCGCCACCAGCGCGTATTCGCTCGCCGACGTGTCAAACTGCACCCGCACCGGCACATCGCCGGACACGCTATCTTCCGGCACCACCACGTTCATCTGATACACGCCGAAGAATCCCGGAATCAACCCCACGTAAGAGGCTTCCTGAATCGCTCCCGAGGTCAGCGCCAACGCCCCAAAGTAAACACGCTTCTGCGAAGACGCCACCGGACGCAGTTCTGTCGCCGGCGCCGGCTGCCCCGCAACCGATGCCGCATCCGTCTGCCCGAACCCGAACCCATACATCACGATCGTCTCGCCCCGTTTGGTCGGGCGGCTGTTCGGGAAGTTGAGATTCCGCGGCAGCGATAGCGTCCCATCGGGATTGAACGCGATCGCAAAGTAGTCGCGAATCTCCGGAATGTTCACGCCCGCATCGCGCAGCCGAAGCTTAAGGAATTTCGGCGATGCCGCCACGAACCGCGCGGTCACGCTGTTGCCTCGCGTTCCGCCGCGCTCCACGCGCACCACGCCTTCTCCTGGCCGCACTCCGTATGGGATCTGCGCGTTCACCTGGTTGTAGGAAATGAAGTACACCGGCGCCGGTTCATCGTTCACGAACACCCGCACGCCCTCGAAATCGGCCGGCGCCACCGGCTGGGAATTGAGCTTCGGCTCGCCGAAATAAAACTGCTCGCCTTTGATGGCCACGATGCCCCCGGCGGCGATCACATCGCCCTCCAGAAAGTCCGCGTTCTCCAGCACGCCCAGATAATCGATCGACGGCGCTGCTTGCGCGATCACTTCCAGTTCCACTGGGATGCTAAAAGGATTGTTCACGCCGTTGGTGGTCAGTGCTACGCTTCCGCTGTAAACCCCCGGCGCCACGTTCGCGGCGTCCACCGTAACCGTTACGAAATTGAGGTTCTCGATCTTCTGCGCCGTCAGCCAGTCGCCGCCGGATGCCACCGTCGCCGATGCCGCTGTGAAGCTCAGCGTCCCGCGTCCGCGATTGAACACGCGCACATTGCGCGATAACTTCGTCGCGTTCTGCGCCACGCGAAACCGCAGCCGGCGCTCGCTCACGTCGGCGATTGGGTTCGAGGTTACTTGATAAGTCACCGCCACAGGGTTGTTCGGAAGCGGCACCGCTCCCCGATACGTACCCTCGGCCAACCCCTCCAGGTGCCGCGCATTGATGCGATACGGCTTCACGAAATCGAAGCTTGTCTCGCTGTGCAGGGTCAGTGACAGCCAACTGCCGCCGCTCTGCGTTGTCGGCGCCACCGCCAGCAAATCGTTCGTCGAGAACTCGAAGCTATCGCTTGACCCATCGGGAGCCGTATAGAGATTCACGCTCGCCGGCGCAGCCGTACCAATCTGCACAATCACCAGAATGTTTTGCGGCGCATCCAATGCGGCCGGTTCAGTCACCCGGATCGTAGCCGAATACCGGCCCGCTTGCAGTTGCTGCGTGCTGAACGCGATCGAGACAGGAATGCATTCGCGCTCACGGCCGAAACAGTTCCTAAGCCCGCCTCCGGTTGCGCGAACCCACGGCGCCGACGAAGTAAACGTCGGATTCAGCCGCTCGGCTCCGCCCGTGCGCAGTGCATTCAATCCATCGTCGCCCAACGCATACATTTCGATCTCCCGCGGGCTCGCCGCCGCTCCTTGCGCCACCACCACAGGTCCAACAACGGTGTCGCCCAGCCGCAGCCGGATCGCCGCACTGGCATTGAACAAGCTGGCCGAAAGCGCAAAGGCCGCGAAGGCGCGGCCCCACGGTTGGCAAGAACGCGCGATGGTCCGGCGCCGTAGCGAGTCCGTCTTGCGCGGGTTCATAAGAAGCGCAAAGGCCGCGAAGGCGCGGCCCCACGGTTGGCAAGGACTCGCGATTGTCCGGCGCCGTAGCGAGTCCGTCTTGCGCGGGTTTATAAGAAGCGCAAAGGCCGCGAAGGCGCGGCCCCACGGTTGGCAAGGACGCGCGACTGTCGCGCGCCGTAGCGTGCCCGTCTTGCCCGGGTTGCTGAAA
>JBGSME010001013.1:0-11708 GCA_041740335.1 Bryobacteraceae bacterium
CTTGACCGGAGCCCCGCCGTGCGCCAGTCGTTTTCGCGGTACCAGGCCTCCCTGCAACGGCTGCCGCAGGTGAGTTCGCTCCCAGATCCCATGCTTGGATTCGCGCAGTATCTGCGCACCCCCGAAACACGAGTCGGCCCGCAGACCACCATGCTGACCGTGTCGCAGCAATTTCCCTGGTTTGGCAAGCTCAGCGATCGCGAGAAGATCGCGGCCAAGGAAGCCGCCATCGCGCGCGAGATGTACGAAGCGCAACGCGCCGAGATTGTCAGGCAGGTGAAGCTCGCCTACTACAGCTTGGCGTATATCGACCGGGCCATCGCCATCACGGAAGAAGACCGGGAAATCCTGCGTCATTTCGAGATCCTGGCGCAAGCTCGCTATCAGCAGGGCGTGGGGCTCCAGCAGGCGGTGGTGAAGCTGCAAACCGAGATCACCAGGGATCTGAACCGGCTGGAAGAACTGCGCAGCCGTCGCGTGGATGCCGAAGCGCTTCTTGACACGCTGATGGACCGGCCGGCCCGATCCGAGCTTGGCCAGGTGACCATGGGCGGTCGCCCGTCAGCAGCGATCGACTACGACGCCCTCTATGAGACGGCGCGGCGGAGCCGGCCCGAGGTGCAGTCCGCCTTGCTGCAGATCGAGCGCGATGAGAAGCGGGTTCAACTGGCGAAGAAAAACTACTGGCCCGACTTCACCGTAGGCGCGAGCGCGATCAACGTGCTGGGGCGGTCCGACGCGGCCGGGAGGATGAACCCGCCCGAGCAAAACGGGAAGAACGTCTATAGCCTCACGGCCGGCATCAACATTCCGATCAGACGCCGAAAGTACGATGCCGCCGTCACGGAAGCGGCCGAAGATCAAATCGCCTCCCGCGAAGGATACCGGGGCGTGCTGAACGCCGTGGAAACATCCATTCGGAGCGTCGGCTTCCGCATCCGGACGCTGGAAGACCAGATCGCGCTTTTTGAAAAGACCCTCCTTCCCCAGGCGGATCAGGCGCTACGATCCGCCGAGGCCGCTTACTCGACGGGGTTGCTCGGGGTTCTCGACCTGCTCGATAGTGAACGGGTTCTGCTCGAGATTCGTCTGGGGTTGCAGCAACTGAACGTTGACTATATGAAGTCGCTCGCGGAAATGGAACGGGCCATCGGCGCCTCGTTCCCGGAGGTGAAACCTTGACGCCGAAAAGCAGACTCATCCTGCCGATGCTGGGCGTGTTCCTGCTCGGAAGCGCGCTACCGGCGTTTATCATCTGGAACCCTGGCGGGTGGGAATGGGCCGATAACCTCGTCGGCCGTCATCGCCCCGTCGACGGCCAGTCGCAACAGCCGGCAGGGCAACTCTGGACGTGTGGCATGCATCCCCAGGTGATTCAGGACAAACCCGGCCTGTGCCCGATCTGTGGCATGAAGCTTGTTCCCGTGAAGGGCACTCCCGCTCCCGAAGTGAAACCCGAACAGGGTGCGAAGGAGCGGAAGGTCAAGTACTGGCGTGCGCCGATGGATCCGAATTTCATCTCCGACAAACCGGGCAAATCGCCGATGGGGATGGATCTGATCCCGGTGTACGAAGACGAGCAACCGATCGAAAGCGGAGTACGGGTCGATCCTGGTTTCCTGCAGAACTTTGCGGTCAGAACTATCAAAGCGGAGAAGGGATCGATTCCGGTCGACACTGGCACGATCGGCACGCTCACCTACAACGAAAAGAACATAGCTTCGGTCAATACGAAGTTTGAAGGCTGGATTGAGAAGGTCAACGTCAACTACGTTGGCGAACCGGTGAGCAAGGGACAAGTATTGTTTGAAATCTATAGCCCTCAGCTTGTCACCACGCAACAAGAATACCTCTCATCGCTCCAGTATCTGGAGAAGCTCAAAGCCGGGGGCAACGCCGAGGCCATCGACAGGGCGGCGGCGCTGGTGGAGGCATCCGGGGAGCGCCTTCGTTATTGGGATGTTACCCCGGCGCAGGTCGAGGCCTTGAAGCAACGCGGCACGATCGCGCGGACTCTGAAAATCCAGTCGCCGGTGTCTGGAGTGGTGGTCGCCAAAATGGACACGGCCCTGGAAGGGATGAAGCTGTCTCCTGGCATGAACGTCTACAAGATTGCGGATCTGTCTTCGGTCTGGGCGCAGATCGAAGTGTACGAGTATCAAATTCAGTACCTGCACCTGGGACAAACTGCGAGCATGACGATCGACGCTTTTCCGGGGCGTAGATGGTCCGGGAAGGTTATCTATCTGGACCCGTCATTGAACAAACAAACCCGCACGCTCAAGGCCTATGTCGAGATCGCGAACACCGACGGGAAACTGCGGCCCGAAATGTACGCCAACATCGAGCTCCACACTCCTGCGGTCACCGGCGCGGTGAGGGTTCCATCGGAGGCTATTATTCATACCGGCGAGCGAAGCGTCGTCGTCATCGAGAAAAGCAAAGGTGTTTTCGAACCGCGCGAGGTTCAGTTAGGGGCTATCGGCGGTGGCTATCAGGAAGTACGTAGCGGGCTGAGGGCCGGGGAAATGGTGGTGACGTCTTCTCAGTTCCTGATCGACTCAGAGAGCAACTTGAAAGAAGCCATCAGCAAGATTCTGGCGACAAGAAAAGGGGAAAGCGGGCAGAAGCAGCCTGCGGCCCCTACTCCCGCGCCGGCTCATCAGCACTAGGGTGAAAGATGTTCGAAAAAATCATTGAATGGTCGATCGCAAATAGGTTCTTCGTTCTATTGGCCACCCTTTTCCTGATCGCGGCTGGTTTATTTTCCCTCTATCAAACGCCCCTTGATGCGATCCCAGATCTCTCAGACGTCCAGGTCATTATCTACACCGAGTATCCGGGGCAGGCTCCCCAGATCGTCGAGGACCAGATCACTTATCCGTTGACCACGCAGATGCTCGCAGTACCCTTTGCGAAAGTGGTCCGTGGTTACTCGTTCTTCGGGTTCTCGTTCGTTTACATCATCTTTGAAGACGGCACCGACATGTATTGGGCGCGGAGCCGGGTGCTGGAGTATTTGAATTTCGTATCGGGGCGGTTGCCGCGGGGCGTGACCCCGAGTCTGGGTCCGGATGCAACGGGCGTTGGGTGGGCCTTCATCTACGCCCTCAAGTCCGACCGCCATGACCTCAGCCAGCTCCGTTCGCTTCAGGATTGGTACCTCAAATACGAGTTGACCGGCGTTCAAGGCGTATCCGAAGTGGCGAGCGTAGGAGGCTTCGTACGCCAGTATCAGATCACGGTGGACCCGAACCGCCTGCGCGCCTACAACATACCTATCTCCAAAATCCGCACGGCAGTGCAGCGAAGCAACAGCGACGTCGGCGGGCGATTGCTGGAGGTGGCGGAGAAGGAATTCATGATCCGCGGCCTGGGCTATATCAAGTCGCTTGACGACGTGCGCGTTATCGCTTTGGGAGTGGATGGCAACGGCACGCCCATACTGTTGCGCGATGTAGCGACCGTGCAGTTTGGGCCCGATATGCGGCGCGGATTGGCGGACTGGAACGGCGAAGGGGAAACGGTCGGCGGCATCGTGGTGATCCGGTATGGGGCGAACGCGCGTCAGGTAATCGCAGACGTCAAGGTGAAGTTGGCGGAACTGAAGAAAGGCCTGCCAGAAGGCGTGCAGATCGAGGTTGCCTATGATCGTTCCGGGCTGATCGAGCGGGCCGTCGAAACCCTCAAAGAGAAACTCCTGGAAGAGAGCATTGTTGTAGCCGTAATCTGCGTCATCTTCCTGCTGCACTTCCGCAGCGCCCTGGTGGCGATTGTCACGCTGCCGGTCGCCGTGCTGATGGCCTTCATCGTGATGCACCAGCAGGGCATCAACGCAAACATCATGTCGCTCGGCGGCATCGCCATTGCGATCGGCGCCATGGTGGATGCGGCGATCATCATGATCGAAAACGCCCATAAGCATCTGGAGCGGGATCGCGGCAAAAAGCCGCATTGGCGGATCATCGCCGACGCTTCCACCGAAGTCGGGCCAGCGCTTTTCTACTCGCTGCTGGTTATTACTGTGTCATTCATGCCGGTGTTCACGTTGGAGGCACAGGAAGGGCGAATGTTCAAGCCGCTCGCCTTCACCAAGACATACTCGATGGCGGCGGCCGCCCTCCTTTCCGTCACTCTTGTTCCCGTGCTCATGGGTTACTGGATCCGGGGCAAGATCATTCCCGAACACCGAAACCCACTTAACCGGTTTCTCGTTTGGGTCTACCACCCGGTGCTGGAGTTCGTGATGCGCTTCAAGTTACCCGTTCTCCTTCTGGCGATCGCCGTGATCGGAGTGACAATTCTGCCATTCAACCGGCTCGGGTCGGAATTCATGCCGCCGCTTTGGGAAGGCGACTTGCTGTATATGCCCACCACGTTGCCGGGCGTTTCGGTCACCAAGGCACGCGAAATTATCCAACAGACGGACAAAATCATCAAAACCTTTCCGGAGGTGCACCATGTCTTCGGTAAGATCGGGCGGGCTGAGACCGCCACAGATGCCGCGCCACTGTCCATGGTTGAAACGACGATCACGTTGAAACCGGAAAGCGAATGGCGTCCGGGGATGACGCCGGATAAGCTGACCGACGAATTGAACGCCGCGATTCAGATACCAGGCGTGACCAACGCCTGGACGATGCCCATCAAGACCCGCATCGATATGTTATCCACCGGCATCAAGACGCCCGTGGGCATCAAGATCGGAGGCCCCAACCTGCTGACGTTGGAACAGCTTGGCAAGCAGGTCGAGGCCGTAGTGCGCAATGTGCCGGGAACTTTGAGCGTGTATGCAGAGCGCGTCATGGGCGGCAACTATCTCGACTTCAAGATTCACCGGGATGCGATAGCGCGCTACGGTTTGACCACCGGCGACGTTCAGGATGTAATTCAATCGGCCATCGGCGGCATGAATCTGACGACGACCGTCGAAGGGCTAGAGCGCTACCCCGTCAACCTGCGTTATAGCCGAGAGCTACGCGACGATCTTCCCGCGCTCCGCTCCGTACTCGTTCCCACGCCATCCGGCCAACATATTCCGCTCGACCAACTTGTCGACATCAAGTACGAAGTCGGCCCACCTGCGATCAAGACCGAGAACGCCCGCCCCAACGCATGGGTTTACGTCGACTTGCGTGGAATAGACGTGGGAACGTACGTTACGAATGCAAAGAAGGCGGTCGAAGACAGCATCAAGTTGCCGCCTGGTTACACGCTGTCTTGGAGCGGCCAATACGAATACATGCAGCGCGCCGAGCAGCGCCTCCTCTATGTGATTCCCCTTACTATCGTCATCATCTTCGTGATCATCTTCATCAATACGCAGTCGATCGTCAAGACTGCGATTGTCTTTCTCGCGGTTCCATTCTCACTCGTGGGGGCCATTTGGCTCATCTATCTCCTCGGCTACAACATGAGTATCGCCGTCTGGGTCGGGATCATCGCTTTGGCTGGACTCGATGCCGAGACTGGCGTGGTGATGCTGCTGTACCTGGATCACGCCTACGAAGACTTCAAACAGAAGGGGGCGCTGAACGATCGGAACGACCTGGCCGACGCCATCTACGAGGGAGCGGTGAAACGTGTCAGGCCGAAGATTATGACCATTTCGGTGATTATCGCTGGGTTGCTTCCAATCCTCTGGAGCCACGGAACCGGAGCCGACGTCATGAAGCGAATCGCCACGCCGATGGTCGGCGGCGTCGTCACCTCCGGCATCATGGAGTTACTCATCTATCCGATCATCTTCTACTATTGGCGGTGCCGGGCGTTGCCCAAGAGCGGACCCTTCACCGGATTCCATCACCTGAAGGAGGCCTAATGAAATACCTGCCGTTGCTCGTGATTTTGATCATGCCCGCACTCCCCGCTGAAACATTCTCGGTGGCACAGCCCAAGACCCTATGGCGAGATGGCCGGGGCAAGGTCCATATTGCTGACGAGGGCATCGCCTATGAAGGCGTGAAGAAGAAGGAGAATCGCACCTGGAAGTATCTAGACATTCAGTATTTCGACCGGATCAGCCGGAAGGAGTTCGTGATCCTCACATACGAGGATCGCAAACGCTACCTCGGCCGCGACCGGGAATATCGCTTTGTCATCACCAGCGGCGAGCTGACTGATGAGCTGTTCCAGACAATCAGCAAGCGGATCGGACGGCCGGTCACCAATCGGGTGTTGCCCGAAGTGACCAGCGCTAGCTACGTGGTTCCCGTGAAGCACCTGCATGGCCTCGGCGGCTGTGAGGGCGAGCTGAAATTCACCAAGGATATGGCCTACTACGTTACCGGCAACAAGGAAGACGCGCGCGAGTGGCTGATCGCCCGAGACGTGCAATCGGTGTGGTCGGTCAACCCATACGCATTCGAGATCCATGTCTATGACAACAACCGACACGAGTTCAGCCGAACGCGAGTCTACAAGTTCGATCTGAAAGCTCCGCTTGATGCTGAATTCTATCGGGCTTTGAAACTGAAACTGTATGGGCTGGAAACTGCGCACCTCTTCATGAGGTAGCAACAGGAGCGGCAATATGACACCGGAAAATGAAGGCGGCGTGGCCGACGGGCTGCGGGAGTTGGCAGAACTCCACACGATCCGATATGAAGCCCGGAAGGAGTATCAGGTTGTGGATGGAGAGAAGAGGGCGATTGGGTTCAACCTCGAGCTCTATGGCACTCACGACCACGGCGAAAGCAGCTTGGAACCTGGCTGTCCCAAGTGCGTACGAACGTTCGAGGACATGAAGACGATTGCCGAATCGATCCTACCCACCGGCGATCGGGCATCGCAGTACGAGATCTTGCCCTTTGACCATGCCCTGGCTTTGGATCCGGGGCGTGGCTTACGCGCGGAGGTCGTGCTGAAGATCAAGATCCTGCATGGTCAAAACTATTTTGCGCCGGTGGATGAATGTGAAGAGGCATGTCTGGCCGAGATGAAGCAAAGGCTCAAGGAACTCGGCATCCAGGCGCATAGGAGAGGGTGAACCAAATGGGCGGGCGAGGATGCTGAGAAAGGAAATGTAATTATGAACGAGAAGTTGTCACTCAAGGCAGTCGGGAATGCGACAAGTATTTTCCTGGCCGTTACGTTTGCAGCGTGCGTAAGCTTCGATCTGCTGTTTCCGCAACACGCCATGTATCGAGGATGGCAGCACTTGCTGCCTGGGTTCGAGTGGATCAGTTGGAGTAGCTTCTTACTCGGCTTAGTCGAGAGCTACGGCTATGGTTGGTATATCGCTCTGGCCTGGGTGCCGCTGTACAACGTGTTCTCTGGGCTTCCCAAAAGGATGTCCCAATGAGTGCCACACAGGCAGGAAATGTCGCAACCAATGGCGGATACACGTGTCCGATGCATCCGGATGTTCGCCAATCCGAGCCGGGGAACTGCCCAAAATGCGGTATGACGCTCGAGCCGGCTGCGGCCGTGGTCTCCAACGCCGGCACGGACTACGTGTGTCCCATGCATCCCGAGATCGTCCGCAAGGAGCCAGGCAGTTGCCCCATCTGCGGAATGGCTCTCGAACCTAGGGCTGGCAGTGGCCGAGATGCGGAGAATGAGGAACTCCGCGACATGACCAAGCGTTTCTGGGTGTCGCTTGTCCTCACGCTGCCGGTTCTTGTCTCGGCCATGGGCCCCATGCTGCCCGGCCATCCTCTGGAGGCTCTCGCGTCTCCCATGACATGGAGGTGGATGGAGATGGCGCTGGCAACGCCCGTCATCTTGTGGGCATGTTGGCCATTCTTCGAGCGCGCGTGGCAATCGGTGGCCAATCGCAGTTTGAATATGTTCACACTGATCGGGCTCGGCGTGGCCGTCTCCTACGGTTACAGCGTGATCGCCATGCTCTTTCCCGATTGGTTCCCGGCCTCCTTCCGCGAAGCCGGCGGCACGGTCGGTGTCTACTTTGAAGCGGCCGCGGTGATCGTGACCCTCGTTTTACTCGGCCAAGTGCTGGAACTCCGTGCGCGCAGCCGGACGGGAGCGGCCATCAAGGCACTCCTCGGTCTGGCTCCGAAGTTAGCCCGGCGTATTGCCGAGGACGGTTCGGAGAGTGATGTGCCGCTCGAGCAGGTCAAAGCCGGGGATCGGCTTCGCATCCGGCCCGGCGAGAAGGTTCCCGTGGATGGCACCGTCCAGGAAGGGTCGAGCAACGTCGACGAATCAATGATCACCGGCGAGCCCGCACCTGTCGAGAAGCACCAAGGAGATCAACTGACGGGTGCGACGATAAATGGCACGGGATCGCTGGTTATGGTGGCCGAACGAGTGGGCGCCGATACGCTGCTGGCCCAGATCGTTCGGCTTGTTTCAGAGGCGCAACGAAGCCGCGCGCCGATTCAAAAGCTGGCTGATGTTGTAGCTGGATACTTCGTTCCGGCGGTGGTTGCGGTGGCCGTTCTCACGTTTGCGATCTGGAGCATCTGGGGTCCGGCGCCGCGCATGGCTCACGCTTTGATCAACGCCGTAGCTGTTCTGATCATCGCTTGCCCGTGCGCACTCGGGCTCGCGACTCCGATGTCGATTATGGTGGCTACCGGCAAGGCCGCGAGCGTGGGGGTGCTATTTCGCAACGCCGAAGCGATCGAGCACGTGCGGAAGGTCGACACTCTGGTCGTGGACAAGACAGGGACGCTAACCGAAGGTAAGCCGCGGCTGGTCAGCGTTCGTCCGGCGCCGGGCTTCGAAGAGGGCCGTTTACTGGAACTGGCCGCCACCCTCGAGAAAGCAAGCGAGCATCCACTCGCCGCCGCCATTGTTGCAGGCGCCGAGAGCCGGGGTATCAAGCCGGTGAACGGCGACTCATTTGACTCCATCACAGGCATGGGAGTCACTGGCCGGGTCTCCGGCGTCTCGGTGGCAGTCGGAAACCGCAAGTTGCTCGATCAGATTGGAGTCGCGGCCGGAGGGATCGCGGATGAAGCGGAGGCGATGCGCGCGGAAGGCCAAACCGTCATGTTCGTGGCGGTGGAGGGCAAGCTGGCTGGGCTACTCGGTGTCGCCGATCCGATCAAGGAAACAACTCAAGAAGCCATCCGTCGCTTTCACGACGAGGGAATCAAGGTTGTGATGATGACTGGGGACAGCCAGACAACTGCCGAAGCAGTAGCCCGGAAGTTGGGTATCGACGACGTCATTGCCGGGGTCCTGCCGGCCGACAAGAGCGCTCATGTGAAGCGCCTTCAGGAACAAGGCCATTTCGTAGCGATGGCGGGAGATGGGATTAACGACGCTCCGGCTCTCGCGCAAGCGCAGGTGGGCATCGCGATGGGTACCGGCACGGACGTTGCCATGGAGAGCGCCTCGGTCACTCTCGTGAAAGGCGACTTGCGAGGCATCGTGCGTGCGCGGGTTCTGAGCCGGGCGACGATGCGCAATATCAAACAAAACCTCTTCTTTGCGTTCGTGTACAACGGCCTCGGCGTACCCGTCGCGGCAGGCGTCCTCTATCCGTTCTTCGGTTTACTTCTGAGCCCGATGCTGGCTGCGGCGGCCATGAGCTTCAGTTCGGTTTCAGTGATCGCGAATGCACTGCGGTTGCGGCGCGCTCGAGTATAGAGCTACTTGTGATTTGCCGCGGCGATCTCTGCGAATGGCGCGATGGCTCCGCCGTGCGCCCGCGCGAAGGCCTCGGCATCCTCGCGACTGGCAAACGCGATCATGCTCGGCGAACATCGATCGAAGTCCATTGAACTGGGTTGTTTCTCGCGGTCAAACAGGACGCGCGGATGCACGCAGTGATTCATATCGCTTCCGGTCACGATGAAGGCGTCTTCCGGCTTCAGGGGGATGTCGGCGGCGTAGTCTGTCAACTGAAGAATCTTGACGCCGCCCTTCATCTGGCGATCTGCCGTCAGCGCGCACGCCGGGCAACAGAACGTGAGCTTCCGGCCCTCGACGAGGCCTGTCGCCTTGCTTCGCTCATGCAACGGCCGCATGCAGACGTCGCAGTTGGCGACCGCAGGAGAACGCATCCGCCAAGCTGTGTACCCTAACGCCGATGCAAGGGCGAGCAGAACGAGCAACCCGAGGATGTATCCTTTGCGGGTCATTTCTGCCACCAGTATAGTGCCGATTCACGACTGTAATGTTTCGCCGACACTTCCGTCAGCCCCTTCGAACGCGCAAAGGATCGTCGATGAAAGGACATGATCATGTTTGAATGGCTGATTGGCATTTCGGCATTGGCCGCCATTGCCTGGGTGAACTGGTATTTCTTCATGGCTCCGCAGGCAGTCGGCCGGGCCCACACCTCCACGCAGGGCGTCCAGGAGGTTGTCATCACCGTTGACGGCGGCTACTCACCGTCCGTGGCGAAACTCACCAGGGGTACTCCCGCGCGGATCGTATTCGACCGCAAAGAGAAGTCCCCGTGCTCAAACGAAGTCGTTATCAGCAAGGCGGGAATTCGGCGTTTCCTCAAACCCTACGAGAAGACCGCGATCGAGTTTACTCCCGCCGAAGCCGGCGTCTATGAGTTCACCTGCGGCATGAACATGCTCAAAGGCCGGCTGGAAGTGGAAGGCTGACATGAGCAATGCCACAGTTGATGTGACAATCCCCGTTTCCGGCATGACCTGCGCCTCGTGCGCGAACCATGTCCGCAAAGCGCTTGAAGCGCAGCCGGGAGTAACCGCCAGCAACGTGAACCTCACCACGCGCGAGGCCAACGTTTCTTTCCAACCAGACGAGACGACGGTCGAAGCGCTGGCGGAAGCCATACGGAGCCGGGGCTACGGCGCGGAAGTGCCCGGGCCGGCGGGTAGTCCCGCCGAAGAACAGGCGGCACAGGAACAGGCGCAGATTGTGGAGTACCGGGAGCTACGCCACAAGGCCAGCATTGCCGGCGTGATCGGCGTTCTGGCCATGCTGCTGTCGATGCCACTGATGTCGGCCCATTCGCATGGAGCCGCGCATGATCCGCTCCTGGGGCGGATCATGCAGCTTGTCGACGCTCCCGCGCAGGCCGCTTTGCCGTGGCTCTACCGAATGGACGCTGATGTCCTGCGCTATCTCCTGCTCGGCCTGACGGGGCTGGTCATGGGATGGGCAGGCCGGCATTTTTACACCCGCGCGTGGTCGGCCTTCCGGCACCGGGTTGCCGACATGAACACGTTGATAGCCGTCGGCACGTCAGCCGCATTTCTCTACTCGCTGGCTGCCACGCTCGCACCGGGATTCTTCACCAGCCGGGGTCTCGCGCCCGACGTGTATTTTGAAGCGATCGTGATGATCATCGCACTTGTGCTGGCCGGGGGCGCCATGGAAACACGGGCTCGCGGACGCACCTCGGCCGCGCTGCGCGGGTTGCTCTCGCTCCAGCCGGCGATGACTCGACTAGTGCGCGGATCGCACGAGGCCGATGTGCCGGTCGATCAAGTCCGCACCGGCGACCGCATTCGCATCCGTCCCGGCGAGCGGGTCCCTGTCGATGGCTTCGTCCTAGAGGGCACGGGCGCTGTCGACGAGTCGATGTTGACCGGCGAGCCCATTCCCGTTTCGAAATCGCCTGGCGACAGGCTCACCGGCGGAACGCTTAACCGCACCGGCTCGCTGCTGTCCGAAGTGACGGCTACCGGATCGGCTACGCGGCTGGCTCAGATCGTCAAACTGATGCGGCAGGCCCAGGCCTCTCGAGCACCGATGCAAAAATTGGCGGACCGGGTTAGCGGCATCTTCGTCCCTGTCGTTATTTCGATCGCCAT
>JBGSME010001014.1:0-1815 GCA_041740335.1 Bryobacteraceae bacterium
TTCGAACCGCCCGCCAACCCGCGCACCATCGCCTGCGACGTCCTGATCGCCGGAGCAGGCGCTGGCGGAATCGCCGCCGCCATCCGTGCATCCGAACGCGGGCACACCGTCTGCCTCACCGAAGAGAGCAGTTGGATCGGAGGCCAAATCACCGCCGCCGGTGTCTCCGCCCTCGACGAAAATCGCTTCATCGAATTCTCCGGCGGTACCCGCAACTACTACGCCATGCGCGACCGCATCCGGGCCTACTATCGCGAACACTACACACTCAGCGCCGCCGCCAGCACCTGGGAAAATCTCAATCCCGGATCCTGCTACGTCTCCCCGCTTTGCTTTGAACCGAAAGTAGGCGTCCGCGTGCTCGAAGAAATGCTCGCCGCTCATCGCAGCCAACGCGTCCAGCTCTTCCTTCGAACCCGCATCTTCTCCCTCGACGTCGCCGGCGGATCCATTCGCGCCGCCCTCGCCTACCAATTCAACGACAACAAAGTCGTCCGCTTCACCCCGAAGTTCGTCCTCGACGCAACCGAACTCGGTGACCTCCTGCCCCTGGCCGGAGTCCCCTACATTGCCGGATCGGAAGCCCGCTCCGACACCGGTGAACCACACGCCGCCGCCGAAGCCAATACCGCCTGCGTCCAAAGCTTCACCTACCCCTTCGCCCTCGATGTCCGCCCAGGTGAAAACCATCGCATCGCCAAACCCGCCCAGTACGAGCAGTTCCGCGACGGCCAACCCTTCGCGCTTCTCCTCAACTACTCCACCGACTATGGCTGGCGCGGCAGCTTCCAATACACAATGTTCGGCGACGATCCGCCCGTCCCCAACAACATGTCGCCCCGCCCCTTCTTCTCCTGGCGCCGCCTCCTCGACTCTCGCAATTTCTCCGGCCCCGGCGCCCCCGCTGACCTCGCTCTCATCAACTGGCCCCGCCAGGACTATCACACCGAGTCCATCCTGGACCGCACCCCGCTCGACGAATCCCGCATCCTGCAACAAGCCAAGCGCCTCTCGTTCGCCTTTCTCCATTGGCTCCAAACCGACCTTCCACGCGACGACGGCAACGGCGCCGGCTATCCCGAGCTGCGCCTCCGCAAAGACGTCATGGGCACCGAGGACGGCTTATCGAAGTTCCCCTACTTTCGCGAATCGCGCCGAATTATTCCCAGGTCCGGCCGCGTCGTCGAACAGGACATCGTCGCCGAGTATCAATCCGGATCCCGCGCCCGCTGGTTCGACGATTCCGTCGGCACTGCCTTCTACATGGTCGATATCCATCCCTGCGGCGCCAACGAACGCGGCCGCATGATGATGCCGCGCCCCTTCCAGATTCCCATGGCGGCCCTCATTCCCCGCAACGTCCGCAATCTCCTCGCCGCCGGAAAGAACATCGGCGTCACGCATCTTACCAACGGTGCCTTCCGCCTCCATCCCGTCGAGTGGAACATCGGCGAGGCCGCCGCCACCATCGCCAGCCTCACCATCCGCAACGGCAAGACCCCGGAGCCACGCCAGGTCCAAAACGAACTCGCCGCCGCCGGAGTCCCCCTTGTCTGGTTTGACGATCTCCATCCCTCGCACTCCGCCTTCACCGCGATTCAGTTGGCCGCCATCGACGGATCATTCCCGCTCACCGAGCGCGACCTCCATGCCTCCCCCGACGCTCCCATATCGCGGCGCGAGGCAGCCCACGCCCTGTCGCGCCACTTCGGCCTGCCCGTCGTCGACCCCATTCAACTCGCCATCGCCCGCGGCTGGATGGCCGCCGATCACCGCAACTGGTTCCACCCCGACCTCCCGTTCTACTGGACCGAT
>JBGSME010001015.1:0-17135 GCA_041740335.1 Bryobacteraceae bacterium
AACGCAGCGACTGAAAGGCGAGGCCGAAGTAAACATCGCCCATCCACTGGTCCGGGAGCACCGGCCACTTCGGAGTAAATGATGACTAAGCTGATTACCATTCCGAAATTCGCGGAGGCCACCGGTCTACCGTACCGGCTCTGTCTTCACCTGGTTGGGTCAGGCCAGATTCCGTCTGTCGCCGTCGGACGTCGTCGCCGGATCGAGGTGCGCTGGGTGGAGCAATGGCTGGCGACCGGCGGGTAAAGGCCATTCGCCAGCACCCCCGATGTTGATGAACTTAGGAGCGCTGCCCGTTAGGATGAGCCGCGCGAGCCTGTCTTCCTTCCCGACCGCTATGCACGCAAGCGATGATCGCGGGGACCGGAGCCCAAAACAGCTTGAAGCCGCTGCGCGCGCTGAGATGGAACTGCGCGCCAACCGCACGTTCACCGATGTTGAATGGACGGCGATCCGGGCCAGGCTCCTGGAGTTCGCGGGCATCTTGCGCAGTTGGGACCGACAGGCGACAGCGTCGCGACGAGGTAACGTTGAGGTGCTATGCCAGCCAGGACCTTAACATTGACGCCAGCCTCCAAGAACGGGACGGTCGCGCGCGCCATCCAAGTGGTGCTGTATGCCCGGCTGTCTAGCAAGGATCAGGAGAAGGAGGGCTTCAGCATCCCAGCGCAACTCCGTCTCCTGCGAGACTACGCCACGAACAAAGGCTCTATTATTGCCCAGGAGTTCACCGATGTTGAAACCGCCAAGGCGAGCGGTCGAACCAACTTCAACCAAATGCCCCGGTACCTGAAAAAGCATCACGCGGTGTGCCGGACGATCCTGGTGGAGAAGACTGATCGCCTCTACAGAAACATCAAAGACTACGCGACCGTAGACGAATTCGACGTCGAGGTCCACTTCGTCAAAGAGAACGAAATCATCAGCCGCTCATCACGGTCGAACGAACAGTTCGTGCACGGGATGAAGGTTCTGATGGCCCGCAATTATAGCCAGAACCTGGGTGAGGAGACCGTCAAGGGGATGACCGAGAAAGCATTTGCTGGCATCTACCCAAGTTGCGCTCCGGTGGGGTACCGGAACGCTGACGCCTCAAACTGCGTGGTCGCAAGCTCTACAGCAGTGTCGTTCACCAAATCGTGAGGAAGCGGTTGTACAGCGGCGATTTCGATTGGGACGGCAGAACATACACGGGTTCTCACGAGCCCCTGGTCACCCGCGAATGTTGGCAGCGTGTTCAGGAGTTGCTGGACGCTCGCGCCGAAAACAAGACTCGGAAAGTGAAGCACGATTTCGCGTACACCGGACTAGTCCACTGCGGCCACTGCGGCTGCCTGTTTGTCGGCGAGTTGAAAAAGCGGAAGTACGTGTACTACCACTGCACCGGCAACCGCGGTAAATGCGATGAACCATACACGCGCCAGGAAATTCTCGCACGCGAGTTCGCCGAAGTTCTGCAGGAACTGGTCATTCCGCAGCCCATCCTCGAATGGCTAGGTAACGCCGTGCTCAACTCCGACCAGACTGAGCAGGCGGCGCGCACGCAGGCCATCAAGAAGCTGCAGGCCCGGTGCGAGCAAGTCCAAGCGCGCATTGAGACGATGTACCTGGACAAGCTCGATGGTCGGATCACCCAGCAGTTTTTCGACAAGCAATCAGATGCTTTTCGCTCCGAGCAGGACGGGCTGCAGAGCAAGATCCAAGATATCCTGAAGGCAACTCCGGCCCCCATCGATCAGGCCGTTGAAACGCTGCGGTTGAATGCGAGCGAGTTATTCCTGCAACAGCCCGCCGCCGAGCAGCGCCGGTTGCTCCAGGTGGTTGTGGAAAAGGCGGCGTGGCAGGACGGGGCGTTGCGGACGACCCTGTTCGAACCGTTCGAGATCTTGCGCCATTCGAACCAGGAAAGTTATAGAAAAGAAAAGGAGAACGGCGGGTCAGGACACGACTTGGAAATTTGGCTCCCCGAGGGCGACATTACAAGAAAATGAAAAGTTGGCACTTAGAAGTCGCGATGGTAAGTCTCTAAGAATGAGTACGTTCCGGTAAATCCTTCCCTCGCGGAATCGCGCGCGATGACCCGCAAGTACTCGTCGGACTCGTCAGATCGGTCCATGCCGGGGCATCAGCGTCGCCGCCGCTGTCAGAGGTAGTCTGTGACCGTGACCATACCAGACCGTTTTCTATCCCGGATTGTGATTGCGCTCGAACACTACGCAGCCTACCTGAACGTCACGAAGCGAGACGGAGGGCCGTTCAAGGAGATCAGTCAGGAGCTTCAACGGAAGGTCGAAGCCAAAGCGAACACGGTGCCAGCCGCGAGGTCCCACCACTGGACCAAGCGGCGGCGTGCGAAATGAGGTCGGCGGGGCGGGCGCTGCACGGCTCGTCAACGGTCCGACGCGCCCTGCCAAGGCACACCGCTTCGCCAGCGCTTCCCATCAGCGACGGTGTGGGCAGCGGTCCTTCGAAGGGTTTCAGCGGGGCGACCGCCAGCCACTCTTCAACCGCCTGCTCGGCGACGCGCGCCTCCGCCGGTTAGACGCCGTGGTGGTCTGGAAACTGGACAGCAGGAGCTGATGTTGGGCTGGTCTGGATCCCGCCGGGGCCCTCGCCGAACAAGTGGGATAACACAATAGATGGCGCGCGTCCTATGCGCCCGCGCGGCTCGTCTTTCAGCAGTTTTTCAAATGGAAGCAAGCCCTCCTGGGACCAGAATGGTTGATCGATCCGCGAGACGACCGGGGTGCGGTCGCGGCTCGCACCTCGATTGTGTCCGTCCGGCACCTTTTTGTAGACCCGACTCCCGGTCTTCCCCCCTGATGTTCAACTTCAGCGCCAATCACCTGTTCTTGCTATCGCGGACGGAGTACCTTTCGTGCGCAGTGTTCCTGTTGCAGGATCTCGACACACAGCGTGTTTACCGACTCCACGACTTCACAAAAGCCCATCTCATCCGGCCCGGAGTGGCCTACTGCGTAGCTGGCAAGGTCAACAGCGCCGATAAACTCTACCTTGTGATCGAATCGGTCCGGCCGGATCCAAGGCGGTCTCCTTGGCGAGGACTCGCATGACGAAGGAGCGCGGAGACCTTCGCAGCTTTCTAGCCGGAAGGCGAGAATGGGCGATCGCGAACTTCAGAGCGAGTTGCGGCCGCTCAACCAGTATTGCGTAATCAAAGGCGCCAATCAGGCGCTGGGACCTACCGCCACTTCGCAGGACTTCTCCGCGTCGGACTTCGCCGCCTTTATGAGCAGCATGCCGTCGTCGAGTGTCGCGGTCACCTTGGCGATGTCAATGGCAGCAGGGAGCGGGATGCGACGGCAGGCCTTTCCGTTCTTGGGCAACTCACTCCAGCACACCCGCGCATCGGAGCTCGCTTCCTCAGACGGATGCTCGGCTTTGACGATTAGTTCTTGCGGGGTTGCCGTGACTTGTACCTGCTTGGCCGAGAACCCTGGAACGGCCATTCTGAGTGCGAAGCTGTCAGGGGTCTCGATCAATTCCGCCGGCGGCGCGGCCAATGTCTCACGTTCGGCCTGGAGCCAGTCATCGAGGGCGTGCCCGAGTGATGCTCCCCGGTGCTGAAACAATTCGAATGCCTTACGTTCTACGTCGCTGAGCATTCTGCGCATCTCGTCGAGAATCGGCAGGGATGCCGACTCGACCTCTTTCACTTTCTGAACTGCGATGGTTGCCATTTGGTTGTCTCCTTGTTGACAGCATTGAGTGCCGGCCGGGAGGGCGGGCACCATAGAAATTCACCGGGCCGTATACCCGCCATCAATGACGAGTTCGCCGACCCGTACGGGACTTCGCCTCGTCAAAGGCGAGATGGGATGTCTGGCGGCGAGTTGTTTTCGAATCTCTGCAACGTCTCCTTGCTGGCGGGCGAATGCCTCCACTCTAGGGGGAGGTCCGCTGTGCCGACTACTCCGCAGATCGACGCCAGGTTGATGATGTTACCGCCTTCGCCGGCCAGCAGAATGCAAGCGGAACGGCGAACGCGGAGAGCCCCGGCGGTGTCGATCATGACTTCGTCCTTGACCCGATTCATGTTGGATTCCCGTTGAACTAGGCGCTCACCAGCACTCCTTCCTTTTCCGGTTCTGGTGGTTGCGGCGGACGCTTGCGCCCTCCGGACGTGAACATCTCGAACAGGTCGATCGGCAGCGGGAAGACGATGGTCGTGTTGTTTTCGCTGCCGACGTCCGAAAGCGTCTGCAGAAAGCGCATCTGCATTGCCATGGGGTACCCTTCGAGTGTGATTGCCGCATCGCGCAAGTTCATCGCCGCCTGCCGTTCCCCTTCGGCGTGGATGACCTTCGCGCGTCGCTCGCGCTCGCTTTCTGCCTGCCGTGCCATCGCGCGCTTCATCGTCTCAGGCAAATCGACATGCTTCACCTCCACCATCGATACCTTGACGCCCCAAGGATCGGTTTGCAGGTCAATCACCTCTTGCAGGTGTCGGTTGATTCGATCGCGTTCCGAAAGCAACTCGTCGAGTTCGCCCTGACCCAAGATGCTTCGCAGCGTTGTTTGGGAGAGTTCACTGGTGGCATAGAGGTAGTTCTCAACCTCGAGGATGGCACGGTGCGGATCGACGACACGGAAGTACACCACCGCATTGACTTTGACCGAGACATTGTCGCGGGTGATCACGTCTTGCGCGGGGACGTCGGTGACGTGGGTCCGGAGGCTGACGCGTTTCATCTCTTCGATCGGCCAGAAGATCATAGTGATGCCGGGACCCCTTGGTTTCGGAATGACGCGGCCCAAGCGAAATACGACTCCCCGCTCGTACTCGAGGATGATTCGAATACAGGTCAGAAAATACAGTGCAACTAGGGCAACGAATGCCCCGAGCATGAGGATTGGCTCGTTGAAGTCCATTTTGGTATGCTCCTTCTAAGCTGTCCGAAGCACAGGCCCGCTCCCGGCGGAAGGCGGCTCAGGGACCGGCTCGACTTGCAGAAGCAGCCCGTTCCTGCTTACGATGGTCACCGTCTGACCGGCCGAAATCGGCACATGGCTGGTTGCGACCCACAGTTCACCGTGCACACGCACGAAGCCCTTGTGCTGCCCATCCGCGCTGGCAAACTCTCTCTCGACCATTGCGAGGGTTCCCGTCGCCACCTGCTCCATGGCAACCGGAAGCCGCTGCGTGCGCGCAACCCCGGTTATCAGGAATAGCGTGACCGCCAGGATCGCGGCTGCTACGGGGATCACGGCTAAAAGGGACACCCGCATGAATCCTTCCGGCGAATTCACCAACATCAACCCGCCCGTGACCAAGCAAAGCACGCCACCCAAGGTGAGCAACCCGTAACTGGTTACGAAGGCCTCCGCCACGAGCAGACCCAGTGCGAGCACAACCAGCGCCAGGCCGACATAGTTGGTTGGCAAGATCGCCAGCGAGAAAAAGCCCAGCATGAGGCAGATGACGCCAACCGTTCCAGGAACACCCCATCCTGGTGTGTACAGTTCGAAAAGGATTCCGTAAACGCCAAAGATCAGCAATAAGAACGCTAAGGTTGGGTTGGCCAAGGCCGCGAGGAAACGCTGGCCCCACCACATCTGCACGGTGACCACCTGGATGGTGGCTGTCTCCAAGGTCACCAGGCCGCCCGCTGTCCTGACCTCGCGCCCATGCAGTTTCTGAAGGAGTCCGTCAAAATCGTCGGCCAGCAGGTCCACCACGTTCTCCTTCAAGGCTTCATTCGCCGACACAGATGCGCTCTCCCTTACGGCACGAGCCATCCATTCGGCATTGCGCCCCCGGAGTTCGGCCAGCGAACGCGCCCAGGAGACGGTGTCGTTCAACGCCTTCTGTTCCATCGGCGATACTCGGCCGTTGGAATCCGATTCGTCCGGGCCCTTATCTTTGGGCGCCGGTTCGCCAGGCAATCCCCCGACTGCTACCGGGTGAGCCGCTCCAATCGTCGTGCCGGGAGCCATCGCAGCTACGTGCGCCGCCATCGTGATGAATGTCCCTGCCGAGGCCGCGCGCGCCCCCGCAGGTGCGACGTAGGCGACAACCGGGATCTTGCTCTGAAGGATCACCTTCACCATTTCCCGCGTTGAGTCAACCAACCCACCCGGCGTGTCGAGCACGAGAATCACGGCGCTCATGCTTTGCTCGCTCGCCGATCCAATCGCCCCGGTGACGAACTGCTCCGTTACTGGCGTAATCGCTTCATTTCGCAGATCCACGCGGAGAACACGGTTTGGCGAGGCCGCGGCCGCGACAGTGGCCGCCGTGATCAGGAGAATTGGAGCAATGCGATCCACACCGAGCCTCTTTCAAGCAATTCACTCGCAATCGGTTGACCAAACGAGGTCAAGCGGCCGACAACGTGTCCGCATCGAACTGCTGCTCATCGATCCGCTCTTGGCAGCGAATACAGTTCGGTGTCCATGGGAGCGCTTCCAGCCGCCGCGGTGAGATCGTCTCACCACACTGCGCGCACTCACCATACGTGCCATCTTCGATACGGGCAAGAGCCGCCCTTACGTTGCGAAGGATCTCAGTCGCCCGCATGGATGTCGTGATGCTTTGCTCTCGGTCCATCGCCTCGATCAGGTTGTCAATGGCATCCCCGTGCGTCTGGATGTTGATGCCTGGCCTTTCGTGCAGCAAGCGTTCCCGGGCGTCCTTCTCCGCAGCGGCCAACAACCGCCTGTACTCAAGGACCTTCGTATCTTTCATTCGCGGGTCTCCGGGGCAACTTCAGCTAAGACTGGATGCCCTTCTGCTACCATCCTTTGTACAGGTGAGCTGAAGGCAGCTACCTGTTCCTCTTCGCCCACGCCTTCTTCACTTTCGCCGCGAACTCCCGTGCCGCGCGCTTGCGCGACTCCTCATTTCCGTCGAGCGGGAAATTGTGAGAGGCGATCACCGTCTTGCGCTCGACATCCCGCAACTCCAAGCGGTGCGTCTCATTCCGGCCAAGTTTGTGCTTGTAGAGGATCTCTCCGTAGGCCGAGTGCATCTTCGCCAAACCCACCTTCAACTCGGGTTGCTTCTGCTCTTCGATGAAGTCGAAGGGCAGTTCCGCAGCCAGTAGGGCTTGCTCGACGAACGGCTCCAGGCCCTCCATCTTGTCCACGTAGATCGTCTTTCGGTCCTGCGCTCCAGCCGGGATCGATATCGCGAGGGCGAGCATGGCCAACCATGGTTTCATCATCTGCTTTCTCCTTCCGCTGGACTTATCTGAATCCGGTCTTTCGCATCTTTGGCGATCACGGTCTCGGTCTCGTAAGCGATGCCGACGCGCCACGACGGCATTACGACCGCCACGCCAGGTGGTGCACAACTCCCGCGTTGATGACTAGTTGTTCTGCAAGTGCCGCACGTGTTTGACGAGCAGGCCCACTTGGTCGCGCGTGACGCCCTTCTTCTCGTAGGCGTGGCTAGCCTTGGACTTCGGGCCGCCGCTCGCGATCGCCACTGTCAACTGTTCATCCGTTCGTTTCTTGACGTCGTCCGTGAGCAGATTGCTTCCCTTCATGGCGGACTTCCCTGCGCCCTTGGCGCCATGGCAACTCGCGCACTTCGTGTTGTACAGGGCGGCTACATCTTCCGCGCGGCCGAGGGGAGCAAGAATCAACAGAATCAGGCAAAGGAATTGAGTTTTCATCATCGCGAATGGACTCCTACTAACAATAGTCGTGTTGCTCCAGACGGTTTCAGGGCGTTGGTAACCGGCGCCGAGACAAGGCGATGACTCCATGAAGGATCCTGGCCATCGGGCGCCCTCTCCTACTTCGAGCGCTTCTGTCGCGCCGGGCGGTCTCGTCCGAACCGCGTGACTGTTAACCCCGACGCCGTCCGCCACTTCGACCAGGAGCCGTTTGATTGCGGAGGCGATTAGAGTTTCCGACCCGCTCGGAAGTTCCAGAAGGGGTACCTCCTTCTGCGCATCTTCGATGTCGCGGGCTCTCGTCGGGTACACTAAAGCCCAGATTATCGGAGACTTGCTCCACGATGGAATACTGCGCTTAGGTGAGGGAACTGTTATGCTCGTCAAGGTTTCAGCAGCAAATGCGTAACGGCACCGTGGCGGGATGGGCCAAGTTGTGAGCTGCGAGCATCATATATGTAGCCGAACTCAAGGGACGCCCACTTTGAGCCACGCCAGCGTACACCGCCCTGGTAGCGTCCAGCCAGGTATCCCTTGGCATCCCAGAACCACTCCCCACTCGTGTATGGGCCGATGCGGAGGTCAGTAGAAGCGCGAATGCGGTATCGGAAACGGGTGAAGCTCGGCCGGTCGCCGGTAGCGAAACGCTCGACGAGAGCGCGAGATGCCACGGAGAGGGTGCCTTGCCGGTAAACGCGGGTTTCGGCGCCTGCAAACACGCGATGGGAGTTTTGCCATTCCTCGCGAGTGTCTTCCTCCCGGCCGTAGTAGTAGCCTCCGATCACGGTGATGCGAGAGCGCGGCGTAAACCTCAGAATCGTTCCGGAGCGGCCTTGCTGTAGCTCGCCCTCGCGGGTGCGCAGCCTAGTGTGCAATGCCCATTCGAAGCCCCGCGCTTTCAATAGGCCGAAGTCGACCGAATGCCAACTCCACGCCTCCTGGGCTGCCAGTCTGCCTGCCGAAAGGAGTACAGCGGCGAAGAAGCGCGAGCCCGAACGCATGACGCGCCCGCCCCGGGGGGCATTTCTTGACATCCGACAGAGCTTAGCTGGCTTTGGGTAGCGGTCGTCCAGAGTTGGTTTGGGAACTGTCCGCATTTCCGCGCTGACGTAGACGATCTGAAGTCGACGCTCTGCCTCGCCTTGACCCTCACGGACCTGGCGGAGGAGACAGTTCGGAAGTCCAAGTACGATCTTCGCGACGAACCCAGCATCGCGGAAGCCGGAGATTGACGGCGTGCTGGGCACTCAAGTACCTGCGTTCAGCGTAAACTTTCGCGTTAGACCCGGGAAATACTGTACTCAGGTGACAAGCCGCTTGCGCACGGCGTAGAGCACGATTTCCGCCGAACTATGAAGGTCCAACTTCTGCATGAGATGCATCCGGTGAGTCGCCACGGTGTTGACACTGCAGTCGAGCGCGGTCGCGACCTCCTTGTTGACTTTCCCTTCCGCGAGCAACTGCAGGACTTCTTTCTCGCGATCCGTCAGCAGGTCGTAGGAGTCGGTGAGTCCTTTCTGCCGCAACTGGCGCACATAGTCATCCCGTAAAGCTGTTTGGATGGCCGGGCTGAAGAAGGATTTCCCTTGTGCCACCGTGCGGATGGCGCGGTGGAGGTCCTCGTCGGCGGTTTCCTTCATCAGATAACCCAACGCACCCGCACTCAACGCGCGCAGCAGGTACTCCTCGTCCGAGTACATACTCAGAATCACGACGCCCACATCCGGAGTTGACTTTAGGATCTTGGCCGTGGCCTGAATCCCATTGAGACCAGGCATGCCGATGTCCATCAAAACGACGTCAGGACGCAACTGGTCCGCGAGTTGGACCGCCACTCGTCCGTCCGACGCCTCGCCAACCACGTCGAAATCCGGGTGCTGCTCCAATTGGAGGCGTAGGCCTTTGCGCATCACGCCGTGGTCATCGCAAATCAACACTCGAATCGGACTCATGCCGCCATCCTTTCCTTCACAGGGAGTTCTACTACCAAAGAGGTGCCTTCGCCCAGTGTGGAATCGACCGCCAGCTTGCCATCGAGATCGCGCACTCGCTCGGCAATGCCGATGAGCCCGAGTCCGGTCTCTGACTTGGTGGCCACATCGAATCCGATGCCATCGTCCTGGATAGCGAGCTTTATCGAGCCCGGTGCTCTTTGGAGAGAAATGGTGACGTTGTGCGCACGGGCATGACGGCCACAGTTATTCAGAGCCTCCTGCACGATTCGATAGATGCAGGTACGGTGCGGCTCGGGAACCGACTCCACCTCGCCATCCAGCCGGATACTGGTTGAGATGTTGGTGCGGCGTTCAAACTCGCGAGCGTGGGAGCGGAGCGCTGGCGCCAGGCCGAGTTGATCGAGCATGGCCGGCCGGAGTCCCGTTGCCAAGTCCTTTAACGCACGAATCACGTCGGCGTTCATCTGCTTCACTTCTGCGATCTTCTCGTGAAGCCCCTCGCGTGAGGACTGACTGAGGGCGGCCAGGCGGCCTAACTCCATCCCGAGCGCGGACGCCATCTGTCCCACCGCGTCGTGTAGCTCAAGGGCAATTCGCTTTCGTTCATCCTCCTGTACCTGCACAACCCGCATCGCTAGCCGATGCTGCTGCTGCTCAGCCATCTGCGCCCGTTCTCGTTCCGCTCGTGATGCCCGCTCCGAGTGCACAATGCGCCGCGCACTCGTGAACGCGACAACCACCCCAAGCCCCAAACAGGCCAGCAAAAGGTTCCGGACGAAGCGCTGCAAGGACTCCCGGCTTCGCTCAACGGCCCGGCGCTGAATCGCCAGATTCTGTGTGTTGAGCGCACGCAGTTCCTCGGCCAAATCAACAACAGCCTGACGTTTGGGGAGCGTTCCCCGGATCAGTTCGAACCCACGAGAGTACTCTTCTTGGGGGGACCAGCCAAGAATAGGATCCAAAGAGTCGGCGTATGCCTGAAGCTCCTTTTGCAGCCGTTCGACCTTGTCCTTCTCGACAGAACTCAGCATGCTGAGCCGCGCTAGATCGCGTTCGATTCTTTGCTTTTCCTTGGTCAATTGTTCTCTGTACATCGGGGCAGCGGTGGCGGACGGATCGAGCGCATAGTCGCGAACGAGAGTCCCGGTCAGGTGCAGGTCAGCGGGCAGATCACGCAATGCCTCCTCGACTTCCTCATATGCAAGCTGCGCGTTGGCCATTAGATCGTAGACCTCGTTGGCCCGCCGAATGGCGCCAAGTCCCAGAATCCCAATGAGAAAGAGAAGGGCTCCGAAGCCGAGCAAGAGCACTACCGTGACACCTGACTTCATGACGACAATCCTCGTTCCTATGTTGTCAGATCCCACTGGAAACCACTTCGCAAACGGCAGACTGACGGCAAGAACGCCTGGCGCGTGCCTGCCCCTTGGAGCAAGGCGGAGTCACGGGGACCGCGCCGCGATGTTGCGCCATGTTTCCAGATTAAGAGAGTGTCGGTGATTCTGGAATCACCTAGGAGCATGAGGGTGACGGCTTCCGAGGGGCCGTCTCGATACCCGGGTGTGCTCCGCTGAATCGACTTCCCGGCAGATCACGTGAATAGAGGATAGCCTAGCCACTTCGCCCGCGGTACTTTCGTGGCAGACGAGTGCGTGCGTTGATCGGACGATTCGATCCGGCGGCGTCGCGTTGAAACTGCCATGCCGGTCTTTCGGCTGGCTCCATAGCAGGAGGTCCCATGAAACGGCTGATCCAAGGGATTCAGGGATTCAGAAATCTCAACGGGACGTGTTTCCGCGGAAGAAGGATCTGTTCCACCGGCTGGCCCTCGGCCAGCATCCGAGCACTCTGTTCATTACCTGCGCGGATTCCCGGGTTAGCCCCTCGCTCTTCACCCAGTCGGAGCCGGCCGAAATCTTTACGATTCGCAACGCTGGAAACATCGTGCCGGCGTGCCGGCTGCCTGCCGGCGGTGTGACTTCTGGCATTGAGTTCGCCGTTGCCGTTCTGAATGTCACAGACATTGTCATTTGCGGCCATACGGATTGCGGCGCAATGAAGGTCTGCTGCATCCGGAGAAATTCGCGCACGTTCCGGCGGTGGCGGACTGGCTCACTCAGGCCCAGGCGACACGGCGTCTCGTTCTGGACAACTACGAGGGGCTGGACGACGCGGCACTGCTGGATGTCATGATCCGCGAGAACATCCTCGTGCAACTTCAGAACCTGCAGACCCACCCCAGCGTCCTATCTCGGCTCGCGGCCGGCACCCTGCAGTTGTACGGCTGGATCTACGGCATTGGCCAAGGCAGCGTCGAGTCCTTCGATGCCGCCAAGCAGTGCTTCGTCCGGCTGGATGGCTCCGGTTCCCCCGAGGCGACGCCCGTCGCGCGACTCAGACGCTCCGTAGGCACGTCGTCGCGCGCTTGAAGTGCACACGATGTCTGCAACGCCGACGAAAGACCTCCTGGCTTCGGTAGTCGTCTTCCTGGTGGCGTTAGCGCTTTGCATGGGTATCGCCGTCGCGTCTGGTGTGCCACCCGCGTTTGGGCTCATCACCGGGATCATCGGAGGCCTTGTTGTAGGCTCGCTAGCGGGATCGCCCCTGCATGTCAGTGGCCCGGCAGCCGGGTGGGCCGTGATTGTATTCGATATCATCCAGACACACGGGATCGGAGTGCTGGGACCCATCGTTCTGCTGGCTGGGCTCCTGCAGTTGGTAGCCGGGCTGCTGAGCTGGGGACAATACTTTCGCGCGGTCGCTCCGCCGGTGATCTACGGGATGCTCGCCGACATCGGCGTGCTTATCTTCGCACGGAGGGGCAAGCCGGTTCCACGTCATGGTAGATGACATGCCAAGGGGTAACGGCATCGCCAATCTTGTTTCGATACCGGAAGCCGTTTACAAGGGACTGGTGCCGCTGGACACCAGCAATCATCATCTGGCGGCTTTGGTGGGCGTATCCACCATAGCGACGATCCTGATTTGGGCGAACTTCCGTCCCGCCAAACTGAACTTCGTTCCACCAGCACTCGTCGCCGTAGTAGTTGGTGCAATCGTGGCCGCCGCCGGCCGGCTGGAAGTGAATTTTGTAGATGTGTCCTCGAACCTGATGGAAGCCGTCTCCTGGCCAACCGCTGAGAACTTCTGGCGCCTGGCCGATCCCACCGTCCTAACGAGCCCGCGCGCAACGAGATCTCCGTGTGGACCCCGCAGGCCGGACCGCCGGTGCAACTCACGCTGTTCTGAAAGGAGGTGCGCTATGGCCGCAACCGCGACGCTGTTCGAACTCGACGACCGCCTTGTCGAACTGATGGACGAAGTCGAGGAAGTCACCGAGGTTGGCGACGAGGTCGGCGCGGAACTCGCGAGTGAGATCGACGCGCTACTCGAAACCTATCGTCACAAAGTGGACCGCATCGTCGGCTACTGGCGTTGGCAGCAAGCGATCGCCGACATCTGCGCCAAGGAGCTGAGCGCCTGACCGCGCGAAAGCGAGCGGCCGAAAACCGCGTGGCTCGACTCAAGGCCTTCGTAATGACGTTCATGACCTCGCGCGGCATCAAGAAGCTCGAAGGCGACACGAGCGACATCGCCATCCAGCGCAACAGCACGCCATCGCTCGTGATCGACGACCCCGGGCAGATCCCCGATCACTTCTTCGAACAAACGATCCGCTTGACGCGCACTGAATTGCGGGAACTCGTCCCGCAACTCGCCGAAGGTCCGCTACGCCGCCACCTGGACGCAACACTACGCCGAAGCGACTGGGACGTGAATCGCGAAGCCCTGCGAATGGCGGTGGTGAATCACGAACCCAACACGGGCGCCCGTCTCGTCACCGGCAACCACCTCCGAGTTCGCTGAACGGCGTCAGTGCCGTGACGCGAACGAGACCCCGCCGGGTCGAACATCGGACAACGCCGCAAGGATCGCGTCCACTTCGAGAAGCAGGTCCTCTAACTGGTTCGTTCGTGCCCGCACGACGAGAACGGCTATCCGACGTTCCGCCGACAAATTCTGCTGATGTGGAACGCCCTGGTCGATTGTGAGCAACACATCGTACCCGGCGGCCTCCGCTTCCTGCAGAAGCTGTCCATTCTTGAGACCCTTGAACCCGGCCACTCCGCCGAGTGGACCTCATGACCCGGCAGATGGTCCCGGAAGTCAATCGGCAGGCATTCGTCCAACAACACCTTCATGAAATCTTGGCGACGAGTGATTCCTTCGCCTCCTCAAGCGCCTGGATTGCACGTTCCCGCGACACGGTCGGGAACTGCTCCAGGAACTCTCCGAGAGTGTGGCCGCCTTCCAGATAGTCAATCAGGTTCTTGAACGGGACACGAGTCTCGCGGAAACAAGGCGTTCCACTCAAAATCTCAGGATCGCGAACCACAGCCGATTCTGGCATGACACCTTCATTGTATTCGCCGCGCCCTGTTCGCGACCTCGTACACTTCATCCCGCGCGTGGAAGGTCGATCACTTCGCCGTCCATCAATGCCGCTGCGTAGCATAGCGCCTGCTGGACATCCTCGGTCTCAAGGAACGGGTACTCGGCGAGCACCTTCGCCGGATCGGCCTTGCCATCGCGGACCCGGGTCCGAAAATGCCCACGCCCTGCTTCGTTGGAGGGATCCCGGGGAAGGCTTCGTGTTCGACGAAGTCGTCCGACCGCTTCGCCATAAGCGCGTCCAACTCGCCGCGGTTGATGTCGCCGTAGAACCCGCAAACCAACGCTTTTGTGTCCTCACTCTGGATGCGATCTCCTCGGGCATTCCCTCGTGCCGCACACCTATCTCACCGGGATTTCATTCTTGGGTCTCCACAGCCCAATCGGTATGTATCAATCCCGATAAACGTCGAGCGTTGACGGGGCTACTGGAGCGCTCCGCACTCGTGTTACTTCGTTGCCGAGGGAGGAGCTACTCCAAGTGGAGGAATTCGTTTCCGACCGCGGGACCCCGACGCGTTTCGGTGGAGCTAATCCTTGTCACGCAGACCGCGAGGTCCCGCGAGGTCACGGTACAGCGAGGTCCCGCGAGGTCACAGCGAGGTCACGGTAGTTGATACGTGGCCGGCGACTCGTGTATGCTTCTGTGCGCCGGCAAAGGTGCTCTCGAAGGACAAAGACTCTGGGTCTGGTAATAGTCTCGGCAAGATCAAGGAGCCCCCCCGTGAGCACGAACAGATCAGCTGATCCAAAGTCGGCACTCGATGCGTACGTGGAGAGCTTTAACGCCGATGAGTACACCAAGGTGCGTGCTGTTCTCGCACTTGACTTCCGTCGGATTGCACCAGACTTCAATGCGAATGGGCCGGAGGAGATGATAGCCGGCATGCGCAATGTCCATGAGACTTATGCGGACTTTCACCTGACGATCAATGACGCCGTGTTCAGCGCGGAAATCGGGTTTTGCCGTTGGACGGCAACGGGGACCTACACTTCGGGTGATGGCACGAAAACTCCGCTGGAGGTGAGCGGGGCTACGATGATGCGATTCGCGGACGCAAAGATCACTGAGGAGTGGGTGTACTACGACACGGCAGCAGCGGCCAGGGCAATGAATGTCGCCAGCCTGCCGCACGGCATGACATAGGGCGGTCGCTGGCTCGGAATTCGGGCCTGTTGGAATGGTCACCCGCTGTCAGCAGTTCCTTCGTGCCTCCACCGTCTTGCGGTTTTCTCGAATCGCCGGGTATCGGCACGGCGACTTCCCTGGTGCGCGGTGTCGGAGGCCGTGGGTTCAGCCCTCTTCGGGCGCGGCCGTTGTGGCGTTTGTCGTCATGACAAATATCGGCACCGGAAACCAAAGAAACATCTCGGTTCTTGCTTGATTTGACTATTTGACTTCTGATTGTCCGGTTGCTTCAGCATGCCGCAACAGGTTGGGGTTGAGGTCCTTGCCGCTGCGAATTTGCTCGTACTCGGTTGATTTACGGCTGGTTCCGAGACCCAACAGCGTTTGGAAGGCCGCCGCCGGGGTCTCTCCGCGATGGTGCCGGAAGACGAATTCGTCGAGCTAGACCTGGAGTTGAGCCATGACGATCGACTTCGGAGGCGAAGTCGGACTGGAAGTGGCGTAGCGTCTTCCGGAACGACGGACGGATCACCCCTCTACACTACCTATTGTGGCTTGCTGAAGCAACCGGATAAGCAGAAGAAATCTAGATACCGCAGCCTTGAATCTGCCGTTGCTGCCGCTCGAAAGGTGGCGGACGACCGATGCCGTCCCAGGCGTGATGCTCCCAGTGGCACCTCCTTCCCGCAAATTCCGTCTCGACTGACGGCTTGAGATGTTCTTCGGCCCACTGGCGAGCCGAGTTCGGGCCGCGCTCCCAAACCCCAGCCACCATTGCGACGACCTCGCTCGCGCACGGCGCTCGCCGGACCCTCCCGAAGCTTGATTTCAGCCGAACGCGCACCAGCCCCGGGTGGAGATCGATTCACTCCATTAGGTCGGCCGCAGCCCTTTTTTGGGGACCCGACAAATTCAAACGTAAGCCTCCCTCTCCGCCAGCCCCCCCTCCAGCCTCACCGGACCCCGGGGATCCGGTTCAGCGTATAGTAAGCCACCTGATGCAGCAGCGGCTGCGACTGCCGCGAGCGGACGCCCGCCAGGTGAAGTTCGTGAACGTAGCCCTCGCGCAACCCTTCCACGAGCAGCCGCACGGACTTCCCGCCATCGCCGGGAACGGCCCGCGCGATGCGGTGCTCCTTGGTGTCGATCTCCGGGCTGCCGTAAGTCTGGTGATACAGATACGTGTAGCTCAGGAGCCTGTAGGAGGCCGGATCGGCAGCCGTCTTCGCATCGACCGGTTCGGTGAAAGTAAGTTCGAAGCCATCGGGTCTGGCCGACATGGTGAGCGGCTCGAACGGAGTCTTACCCGTCCACGCGACCCGTTGCAGCCCGTAGGATCGCGTGCCGAGCGAATTCCATCCGCGATTGGTGAGCCCCGCGAACATCGATCCGTCCTTGCCCCAACCCAGCCGCACCACCGCGCTGTCGAAGCCCTCGCGAAACGGGAAACACGCGCCCTGGTATTCGCCGCCCACGCGTTCGAGCCACACGCGCATCACCAGCGACAGCGTGAAGTCGCCCACGAAGAACTGCCCGCCGAACGGCCCGAAGCGTCCCTCCGTGGTATCGAGAACGACGTCGGTGGCGCTCATGCCCATCTTGCGATACGGGAACCAGACCGCCGGCAGCACGAAGCCGGGGATGCGGCGCGCCACTTCCGGAATCGGGATTTCTTGAGGAATCTCGGGCGGGCGCTTCACCGTGGCGCCGGGAAGGTCGCAGTGCTTGAGGGAGTCGGGATGGCCATGAAACACGCCGGGCCGGATGTGGTGCAGGTTGTTGGTGGGCACCCAGTTGCCCTGCTGGTCCGTGTAGAAGACGTCGCCGGCCGCGTTGATGCCGATCCCGGAGGGCGAGCGCATGCCGGCCGATACCGGAGTCCAGGAGCCGTCCGGTTCGATGCGCAGGCTCCAGCCGCGCCAGGCGTCGTCCTGGTTGAGCCGCGGGCCGATCGAC
>JBGSME010001016.1:0-13396 GCA_041740335.1 Bryobacteraceae bacterium
TCGCCCTGCACCACGTGGATCAGCACGTTCGTTTGCCCATCCACGCCGGTAGTGAAGCTCTCGGTCGCCGACGCCGGAATCGTCGAATTGCGGTGGATCAGCTTCGAAACCAGTCCCCCCATCGTTTCGATACCAAGCGACAACGGCGTCACGTCGAGAAGTAACTTGTCCTCCACCGCGCCGGAGAGAATCCCCGCCTGCACCGCCGCGCCCAACGCCACCACTTTGTCTGGATCAAGCTCGGTATGCGGCCGTGCGCGGAACAGCCTCTCCACAGCGGACCGCACCAGTGGGATTCGCGTCGATCCCCCTACCAGCACAACCTCATCGATCTCCTCCGGCGTCAGCTTCGCGTCGGCGAGTGCCTGCCGGCACGGTCCCAGCGTCCGGTCCACAATCGGCGTGATTAACTGATCGAATAAATCGCGAGTCAGTTCGCGCCGGTATGCACGGCCCTCATGGGTGAACTCAAGGTGAGTCGCCGGAAGCACGGACAAGCGATGCTTGGCTTCGATCACCGTACGGCGCAACACTTGCATCGCGCCAGGATAGCTCGCAAGGTCCAGTTTCCATTCCGTCTGGATATCTTCAATCGCAATCTGGATCAGTAGATTGTCGATATCGTCACCGCCCAGGTGCGTGTCGCCGCTGGTCGAGAGAACTTCGAAGATGCCGTCGTGCAGCTTCATCACCGAAACATCGAAGGTGCCGCCGCCAAAGTCGTACACAGCCACGATGCCGTCCTTGCGCTTGTCCAGCCCATACGCCAGCGATGCCGCCGTAGGTTCATTCACCAGCCGCAATACTTCCAGCCCCGCGATTCGGCCCGCGTCCTTGGTCGCCTGCCGCTGAGCGTCGTTGAAATACGCCGGCACCGTGATCACCGCCTGCGTCACCGGAGCATCAAGAAACTGCTCCGCATTGTGCTTGAGCTGCCGCAGGATAAAAGCGGAGACCTCCGGGGGCGAAAACGTCTTGTCGGCCAGTTGGACCCGCAATACGTCCGGCGATTCCGACGGCGCGAAGTGGAACGGAAATAGCTTCGCCTCTTCGGCAACATCGTCGATTCCCTTCCCCATCAGACGCTTCACCGAATAAATCGATCGCTCCGGATGCGTCGCGAGCGTAGCCTGCGCCTCGTGACCAACCAGAATCTGCCCCAACGGGGAAATCGAGACCACGCTCGGAACAATCGGATCGCCGTCAGCGCCCGGAATCACTTTGGGGATGCCGGCGTCAAGGTAGCCCACAAGCGAATTCGTGGTGCCAAGGTCGATACCAACGATATGGGGTTGCTGCCCCTCGTGACCGAAGTCGATTTGGAAAGTACCCATAGGGGAAATCAGTTCGTAGAAAAGGTTTGCTGAACCTTGCCGATCTTGTTCGACAGATTCGATATGTACTTGCGCCGGTTCAACAGTTGACGAATACGCCCCAGAACCCCGTCGCGCTCATCAGGATCCGTGCTGTCGTGCTCCGCAAATAGCCCGTCCAGATCGCCGTCGATCGCGGCAAGCATACCGTCGTACTGTTTGCCAAGACGCTCGATTTCACTGGCGTCGGCGTCTTCAAGCGCCATATTGAGTTCCAGGGCTTCTTCCAGCAGATCGGGCGGTACATCTTTGGTGCCCTGCCCCGAGATCGCCAGTCCCTTCCCCGCTAATACGTATTCGGCTCGCGCCACCGGATCGCGCAGAGTTCGAATCGCATCGTTCAACAGCGCCGTGTTGTCGAGCGCCAGTTGCTGCTCCGCCTCGGTCTTCGCCACAAACCGGTCCGGATGCCACTGGCGGCTGAGCGCATAAAAGCGCCCTTTCAGCTCATCCGGATCCATCCGCAACTGGACCGGAAGCCCCAAGAACTCGAAATAGTCCCGAGTATCCAAGCGGCCCGGACTCACGCCGTGAACGACGTGCCGCAGCCGCAACTGCGCTTTGCATGCGGATTGTCGAAAGCGAAGCCGGATTGCATCAGCGATTCTTTGTAGTCCAGGATCATGCCGCTCAGAAACAGCATGCTCTTCGGATCCACAAACACCCGAACCCCGTCAAAAGTAAATACATGATCGGTGGGCCGGGACTTCCGGTCGAACTTGAACTGATAACTCAAACCGGAACAACCGCCGCCCAGCACGCCCAGCCGCAATCCGGCTTCCCGAAAGGCTTCTCCCGTAACGCCCTGCTGCACAAAAGCGCCGCGGATCTTCTCGATCGCTTTCGGCGTTACTTGAATTTCCGGCTTTGCCGCCAACGGAGCTTCAGTCCGCTCCAGCACTTGCAGTTCAGTCATCGCTGTTCTCGCTCTCTGCCCTTACGCCTGCGCCACTGTCGCCGGCGCCTCCTTCGTGGCTTGCTTGGTCTTGTAATCGCCGATCGCGGCTTTAATCGCATCCTCGGCAAGCACCGAGCAGTGGATCTTAACCGGCGGAAGACTCAGTTCGTTCACGATCTCGGTATTCTTGATCGCCAGCGCTTCGTCAACCGTCTTGCCCTTCAGCCACTCCGTAGCCAGCGAACTCGATGCGATTGCCGATCCGCAGCCAAACGTCTTGAACTTCGCCTCCTCAATGATGCCCGTCTCTTCGTTCACCTGCACCTGCAGCTTCATCACGTCGCCGCACTCCGGCGCGCCCACGATTCCGGTTCCCACGTTCGGCGACGCTTTGTCGAGCGATCCCACGTTCCGCGGATTGTTGTAGTGGTCGAGTACTTTTTCCGAATAAGCCATTTGATAATGTTCTCCTTTGGTCCCAGCGCTTAGTGCGCCGTCCATTCCACTTTGCTGAGATCGATTCCCTCTTTCACCATCTCGTAGAGAGGCGAAAGCTCACGGAGCTTCTTCACGATCGAGATCACCTTCGCCGCCACATAGTCCACCTCTTCTTCCGTGTTGAATCGGCCCAGGCCGAAACGGATGGAACTATGAGCCAGATCGTCGCCGGCCCCAAGCGCTTTCAGAACGTAGCTCGGTTCGAGCGTCGCCGACGTACACGCCGATCCGCTCGATACCGCAATGTCGTTGATGCCCATCAGCAGCGATTCGCCTTCCACATACGCGAAGCTGATGTTCAGGTTGTTCGGCAACCTGTGCTCCATCGTGCCGTTGATGAACGTTTCGTCCAGCTCAGCCAACAACCGGTCCTTCAGCTTGTCCCGCAGATACGCCATCCGCCGCGACTCTTCCGGCATTTCCGCTTGTGCGATCGCGCACGCCTTGCCCAATCCCGCAATCCCAGCGACGTTTAGCGTCCCGGAACGCATCCCGCGTTCGTGGCCGCCGCCGTCCATCTGCGCCGTAAGCTGCACCCGTGGGGACTTGCGCCGAACATACAACGCCCCAACCCCCTTCGGCCCGTAAATCTTGTGTCCGGAAAGCGACAGCAGGTCGATGTTATCTTCAATCACGTTCACCGGGATCTTGCCCACGGCCTGCACACCGTCGGTGTGAAAGAGAACGCCCTTCTCCTTACAGATCTTTCCGATTTCGCGAATCGGCTGCACAACGCCGATCTCGTTGTTCGCGTACATGATGCTAACCAGAATCGTTTTGTCGGTGATCGCCTCCCGCAGCATCTCGAGATCGATCAGGCCGTCCTGCGCCACCGGCAGATACGTCACACGCACACCGTGCTTTTCCAGACGCTTCGCCGTATCCAAAATCGCTTTGTGCTCGGTAGCCGCGGTGATAATGTGATTCCCGCGCTCGGCGTACATTTCCGCCACGCCCTTCAAAGCCAGGTTGTTCGACTCGGTGGCGCCGCTGGTAAAAATTATCTCTTTCGCCGTCGCGCCGATCAGCGATCCGATCTGCTTGCGCGCCGTCTCCACCGCCTCTTCCGCCTCCCACCCGAACGAGTGGTTGCGGCTCGCCGCGTTGCCGAAATGTTCCTTGAAGTACGGCAGCATCGTATCGAGCACACGCGGGTCGAGCGGCGTGGTCGCGTGATTGTCCATGTAAATGGGGAGCTTCATAGTATGTTCGCGGACTCCGTCTTTGCTTTCGCTTTTTCGATCGCCCAAACCATAGCCTCGCCCGCCGGAACTCGCTGCGCCGCCGGCGCCGGGATTTCCAATGCGTCCGTAGACAGGTCGGATATGGAGATGCTCGCAAGCAGCCGAAGGATTCCTTCATGCACCTTGCGCAGCGGCTCTTTCACAGTGCACGTGTCGTGCTGGTCGCACACTTCCTGATCATGGAAACACGACGCCAGAAATACCGGGCCGTCAATGGACCGGATCACCTCCAGCGTCGTTATCGTCCGAGGATCCCGCGCCAGCTTGTAGCCGCCGCTCGCACCCTGCTCAGAAATGAGAAACCGGTGCCTTACCAGCGCCTGCAGCACCTTTGCCAGTATCGGAACCGGGATCTTGTAGACCTCGGCAATCTCCTTGGCTGTGGCAGCCGGCCGGCCCGGCTCCGCGGCAAGGTGCCGGAGGGCTATCAGTCCGTAATCGGATTTTTTGGTCAGCTTGAGCATCGGGCCACTACCGGAACCGATCGGTCATCCATGTACGACCGTTTCAGTCCTCTTTCATTTGTACCACGTCGTACTGTTTAAGGCAAGTGATGATGAATCATCATCTTAAACCCGGACAGGAAGAGTCGTATATAGGTTGTGCCGGATGGGATTCTAGCGCGGTTGAGCAGCGATGTTCGGGGGGTGGACGGAGAGGGATCGAAACCGGGAAAGCGGGGAGGGCGGTCCGATACAAGCTGGCCGCCCTGCCTCCGAAATTCGTCTACTGGTCGCCGCGGATCGCGATCGACATCGCCTGCGCCTGATTGGAGTAGTTCGCGAACGGGCTCGACGTCCCCCACACCACGTTGAAACCGTTCGTGCCGGACGTACCCCACACCACGTTCGTGCCCCACACGACGTTGGTTCCCCACACCACATTCGTTCCCCACACCACGTTGGTCGAGAACGTCCCGTTCGTTCCCCACACCACGTTGCTGCCGCCCGTCGCGCTGAAGTTCAACGTCACCTTCTTCGTCGAACTGCTGTACACCGCCTTGGGCGACGCCGCTGACCCGCCCGGCCGATCCGTGTTGTTGAACGCCGCTCCGACATCCAGCATCCCTGCCCCCACCGTGAACATATCGTGCGTCACGTTGTACCACTGGTTCGTCGTCGTTTCAAAAATCGCCGCCGTCGGCGCGAACGTCCGCCGCGCTGTCTTCATCATCCGCGCCTTCACGATGTCAGGAGTAATCGTCGGATCCCGATCGATCATCAGCGCAGCCGTACCCGACACCAGCGGCGCAGCCATGCTGGTGCCGCTCAAATAGAAGTAGTACGTCGACGTGCCGCTCGCCCACGGCCAGTAAGAAGCCACGCTCGGCCTGTTGGCGGGATTCTGGCTCACCAGCGTGGAACTCGCCGCTTGCGGCGCGATGATCCGATTGCCCGGCGCCACCAGATCCGGTTTCACGATCTGATCGATCGCCGTCGGACCCTTGGAACTGTACGTGGTAATCCGGTCATCCTCATTCACCCAGTTGTTCAGCGTGTTTGCCGCGCCCACCGTGATCACCCGCGGATCATTGGCCGGCGACGTGATCGTGCCGTACCCGGTCGTCGAGAATTCGTTCACCCGTCCCAGATTCCCCGCCGCAACAACGACAACGATACCCGCGTTCCACGCACGCTCCACCGCTTGGCAAAGCGGATCCGTCTTGTAGGACTCGCGCACCGGCCGCCCCAACGACAGATTCATCACCCGGATGTTGTATGTGTTCTTCAACTGGATCGCACGGTCAATCGCCGCAATCACCGCGCTGTCGCTCCCATTGCCATTCGCGTCCAGCACTTTCAAATTGATGATCCCGGAACCCGCCGACGCACCCCAGAAAGAATCCGAGGCCCGGCAGTTCCCAGTGGAGTCAAGCCCGCCCTGCAGACAGGATACGTTCCCTTCCCCAGCGGCAATGCCCGCCACGTGCGTTCCATGACCGTACAAATCGTTCGGCGTGCTATCCACAAAGCTCTCGTTATACACCACCCGCGATGTATTCGACCCCCACCAGTTGAAGTCCGCATGGCTCGTTCGTACACCGCTGTCCAGGATGGCAATGCCCACCTGGACGCCGTTGGTGCAGCCCTTGCAATTGGAACCGCTCGAACTGTACCAGTTGTTCACCGCCCAGTAGTTCACCGCGTTCAGAACCTCTCCCTGCCCGAAGCTCTTCACCGGCCGGTCCGGCACAATCGACTCCACGTCCGGATTACCGTCCAGGTCATCCAGCGCTTCCTTCGTCACATCGTAGACCGCCATCGGCACGTTGTTGAACTTGCGACGCACGTTGCCCTTCTTGCGCCGCACCTTCTCATCGTCGCCGTCGTTCGGCTGCCGCTTGTAGAGAACAATCACTCTCTCCGTCTTGTTTGACCCCGGCGTCCGAACATCATCGGACTTCTTCCCCGCCCAGACAACAGCCGCGCCCAAAAAGAGCACCGCGATGATTTTCGTGAACTTCATGCCTTCTTAGAAGGCAAGGGGCGTACCAAAGTTCACGCCCTTTAGTTTCTGCTAGATCGCGAGTAACCCTACCGCCGCCGCCGGACAGCCTGTCGCAAGCACCGGACAACTTGTCCGGCCGCTCAAGCCTGGCGCATCAGCCAACGCACCGCATTGTGCTGCAACTTCACATACTCCGGATTCCAAAGCGCCATCAACAAATGCCCAGGCGACATGTAGCACACCCGGCCCTTGCCATAGTCATAGGACCAGCCCGCCGGCGCCGTGGCTCCCAGATTCCGGTACGTCAGCCCCTCCTCGTTCACGCTCTCGAGGAACATGTGCTTGCGATCCTTGTCGTACGTCATGTAGTGCTGCTCATCAGTCACCACAAAGTCCTTCACCCCGCGAGTAATCGGATGATCCGGATTCGTCACCTTCACCTTAAACTTCCGGATCGGAGGATGCCCCTCATAAGCCGCCCCCAGCACATCGCGAAAACTCGGATCGCTCAACCCCACGTGCGTCACATTGTGCAGCAAAAGCGCATTGCCCCCACGGCTCACAAAATCCTTCACCGCCTTGCCCTGTGCCGGCGTCATCCACATCGCTGGCTTCGCCGCCGTCTTCGGCACCTCTGGCTCGAACTCGAGCTTCGGCGATCCCGTCGCCACCCACGCCGCGTTCGTCCGTTCGTCCGGATACCCATCCGGCCAGATCATTCCATCCCGCAAAACGATCAACAGCTTGTAGCCGTCAAGCGTCTCAGCATCCAGCATCTTTGTCTCATCGCAAAAATCGATCGAGACGCCGGACTCCTTCCCGATCGTCCGCCCCAGTCCCGTCCGAATGTAGTCGCTATTGTGATAACGGTCGCCGATCAGGGCAAACGCCGTCGCCTTCTTGCGGCCCGCTTTCACGAATGGCGCAGCCGCAATCGCCCCAAGCAAAGTCCTGCGTGTCGTCATGGCCGGATTCCTTCCACATTCGTCCTGATGCGATACAGCCCCGTCCGGGCCGTCATATACAACGTCTTGCCGTCCGCCCCTCCAAACGTGCAATTCGCCGGAACCTCAGCCGGCTGTATCTTCCCCAACACCTTGCCCGCCGCCGAGAATACCCAGATCCCACCCGGCCCCGTCGCCCATAGATTTCCCTTCGTATCCACTTTCAGCCCGTCTGGAGCGCCCTCGGCCGTTTCCTTGGTCACATCGTGGAATACCCGCCCATTCGCCAAAGTTCCGTTCGCCGCCACATCGTAGATCATCCAGATCTTCCTCGCCACGTCCGAATTGGAGATCCACATCTTCTTCCGGTCCGGCGAAAAGGCAATGCCGTTCGGCCGCGTTAGTTCCCGCGTCAGCAACTCCACCTTCCCGTTCGGCCGCAGCCGATACACCCCGTTGAACCTCAGTTCCTTCGCCGGATCCTGATCCTCTTTGGCGAATCCATACGGCGGGTCCGTAAAATAGAAATCTCCATTCGCGTGGTACACCCCGTCGTTCGGGCTGTTCAGGCGCTTGCCCTCATAACGGTCCGCCAACACTGTGATGGACCCGTTCACCTCCGTCCGCGCCACCCTCCGGTTCGCATGCTCGCAGGAAACCAGCCGGCCTTGCGAATCGAGCGTCAGCCCGTTGGCGCCCACAAACTGCCCCTGCTCAAACTTGCCCGGAAACACCGGCTGCCGGAATACGCTCATTCCCGCCGGCGTCCACTTCCGGATCGCATTCGCCGGAATATCGGTGAACAGCAGATGATCCTTGATCCAAACCGGGCCCTCCGTGAACATCATCCCGCCCCCAAGCTTTTCAATCTTGGCGGAAGGCGATACCAGTTGCGCGAACGACGGATCAAGCGTGACAATCGGCTGCGCGCCGGCGATGCCGGCAACCATCAACAGGACGGCGGTTGTTCTCATCGGTAGCGATAATATCAGACTCCCGCCGCCGTGGTACCCTGATCCCGATTGGAGATCACGAGTATGAACACTCCGTTAGTTTCGCGGCGCGGGATTCTTACCCTCGCGTCCCTCGCCGCCACCCACCGATTACTCGGCCAGGACGACCTCTTTCCCGAAGTTCCCTACGTCCCCACTCCTCCCGAAGTCGTCGACGCCATGCTCAAAATGGCCAACGTCAAAGGCTCCGACATCGTCTATGACCTCGGCTGCGGCGACGGCCGCATCGTCATCGCCGCCGCCAAACAATACGGCGCCACTGGCATCGGCTTCGACATCGACCCCGAACGTATCAAAGACGCCAACGAAAACGCCAAATACGAAGGCGTCACCGCCAAGGTCAAGTTCGTGCAAAAAGACCTCTTCGAAGCCGACCTCAGCCAAGCCACCGTCATCACCATGTATCTCCTCCCCTCCGTCAATCTCCGCCTTCGCCCCAAACTCCTCGCCTCCCTCAAACCCGGAACCCGCCTCGTCTCCCACGCTTTCGACATGGGCGATTGGAAGCCCGAGAAAGAGGACCTCATCGACGGCCGCCGCATCTACTTCTGGACCATACCCGAGCGCAAACCCTAACCGCGCGATATGCTGGTCGGGACATGAGTCCCATCTCCCGTCGCCACATCATCGCTGGCGCGCCCTTCATCGCCGCCGCCCAAGGCACCGCCAACCGAAAAAAAATCGCCGCCGTCTGCACAACATATTTTCCCTACTCGCACAGCCAGCACATTGTTGACCGCTTCCTCATGGGCTACGGCTGGAACGGCGAACATCACCGGCCCGACATGGACGTCGTCTCCCTATCGGTGGATCAACTCGGCAAAGACGATTTGAGCCCCGCGCGCTTAAAGGAGTTCCCGTCGGTGAAAGGCTGCGATTCAATCGCCGAAGCCTTAACCCTCGGCACCGGCAAACTCGCCGTCGATGCCGTCCTCCTCATCGGTGAACACGGCCGCTACCCCCGCAACGAGAAAGGCCAACACCTCTATCCCCGCTACGAATTCTTCCGCGAAATCGTCAAGGTCTTCGAATCCTCCGGCCGCGCCGTTCCCGTCTTCAACGACAAGCACCTGTCATGGAACTGGGACTGGGCTCTCGAAATGGTCGAGACCAGCCGCCGCCTCCGGTTTCCCTTGATGGCCGGCTCCAGCCTCCCCGTAACCTGGCGCACCCCCCAACTCGAAATGCCGCTCGGCTCCAAGATCCGCGAAGCCCTCTGCGTCGGCTACGGCGGCGTCGACAGCTACGACTTCCATGCCCTCGAAACCGTCCAATGCATGGCCGAGCGGCGTAAAGGCGGTGAAAGCGGCGTGAAATGGCTGCAAGCCTATCGCGGCGACGACGTCTGGAAGGCCCTCGCCCAAGGCGCATGGTCCCGCGAACTCATGGAAGCGGCTCTCTGCCGCAGCCACACTCTCACCCCGTCCCGCGAAGGCTTCAACAATTCCTTCCCTTCCCTCGACGACATGAAACGCATCGTCAAAACGCCCGTCGCCTACGTCTACCAACACACCGACGGCGTGCAAGGTGCAATCGTCCTCCTCAACGGCCTCGTCCAGGACTTCAACTTCGCTTCCAAAATCGACGGCCGCCGCGACCCCTTCTCCACCCAGATGTACCTGCCCATGCCCCCCGCGCGGACCACCCTCGCCAACTTCTTCACACCCCTCTCCAACAACATCGAACGGATGTTCCTCACCGGCAAACCCACCTATCCCATCGAACGGACCCTGCTCACCACCGGACTCACCGCCGCCGGCGTCGAAAGCCTCTTCCAAGGCAAACGCATCGAAACACCCCATCTCGCGCGCGTCACCTACCAGGCACCGAAAGAGTCCACCTTCTGGCGGACGTAGCTTGCCGGTTCCATTATCGCCCCCCTTGTTATTACAATAGTTATAACAGCCATGATTCAACTCAAAGTCCGAAAATTCGGGAACTCACTGGGCGTGGTCCTGCCCAAGGATGCCATCAGTCGCCTGCGCACCCAAGACGGCGGACACCTTTTTCTGATCGAAGCACCAGACGGCAGCTACCGGCTCTCCCCATACGATCCAGCATTTGAAAAGAGGATGGCTGCCGCGGAAGATATCATCGGACGTTACCGGAATACCCTGCATACTCTCGCCAAGTGACCGAGCCACTCTGGATCGACGAGCGCGACGCTCTCACCCTTCATGACCGCCTCCTCGCGCTGCATGGCGGCGCGGAGGGCCTCCGCGACAGTGCCTTGCTCGCTTCGGCCTTGGCCCGCCCCCGTCAGCTTCACGCCTACGGGGATGCGCCTGGGATCATCGCAATGGCGGCAGCCTATACCGTGGGCATCGTCGGAAACCATCCCTTCGTGGATGGCAACAAGCGCACCGGCTTCGTAATCGGCATTCTGTTTCTCGAGTTGAACGGCTTCATTCTTGCAGCCAGCGAGGAATCAGCAACACAAGCAGTCCTGGCCCTGGCCGCCGGCCATCTCGACCAAGCTGGCTACCAGGCCTTCCTGAACGCCAGCACCCATCCCCGCTGACTCACCCCGCCACATCCCCCAAACTCCGCGCCCCCGTCAGCGCCATCCCCCCATCGCAAGCATACGCCGCCCCCGTCACATACGACGCCGCGTCCGAACACAAAAAGATCGCCAGATTCGCCACATCGTCCTTGGTCCCGAATCGCCGCAACGGAACCGCCCGCGCCACTTGCCCCCGCGCCGCCTCCGTCGGAGCCAACCGCCGCATCCCCTCCGTATCGTCAATCGGTCCCGGACGAATACTCGCCGTCCGAATCCCCTCCGGACCCCATTCAATCGCCAGCGTCCGCAACAACAACTCCACCCCGGCCTTCGCCGCGCAAACATGCGCCTGATATGAATAAGCCACCTCCGCATGGTTCGCCGAAATCGCGATCACCACTGCCCCCGGCTTCTTCAAATGCGCATAAGCGGACCGGCACGTATTGAACGTCCCCAACAAATCGATATCCACCACCGCCTTGAATCCGTTCGCCGACATCCCCATCACCGGCGCCGGAAAGTTCCCCGCCGCCCCGCAAAACAAATAATCGATCTCGCCGGCTTGCTCCCGCGCCGAACCCATCGCCGTTTCAAGATCCCCATAGTTGCGCACATCGGCCGCGAATCCCAGCGCCTTCCCCCCGCGCTGCCGGATCCCCTCCACCGCCGCCGTCATCTTCTCCCCGTTCCGCCCGTTCAGGATCACCGTTGCCCCAAGCGAGGCAAACCGTTCCGCGATCCCCAACCCGATCCCACTCGTCCCGCCCGTGAAAAACGCCACCTTCCTTTCGAACAACCCATCTTTGAACACGCTCATAATTATCTCTTTCCGATTCGATACAATCCCGCCGCCGTCCGAATAAACAAACTCCCATCGGCGATCGCCGGCGTCGCCATCACCATCTCGTCCAGCTTGTTCTTCCGCAGCAACTGATACTCCGCACCCGCCTTGATCACGAACGTGTCCCCATCTTCGCTCACCGCGAATAGCTTTCCGTTATAAGCCCAGGGCGATGCCGTAAACGCCGCCGACTCCGGATCCAACCGCACCTTGCTATAAACTTCCTTCCCCGTCTTCGCATCGTGGCACGTCAGAAATCCCCGGTCATACAACGTGTAGTAGTAGTCGCCGTAAACCATCGGCGAAGGATTGTACGGCCCACCCTGCGGCATATGCCAGGCAACATATTTGCTCGACGTCTCCCCCGCCTTCAACGAGATGTCGCCCCGCGCCCCAGGCCGGATCGCGAATACCGGCCGTACCGGATCGCCCACATAGCCCGAAGCGATGTACAACAGCCCGTGCCGCGCAAACGGAGTCGGAATCACAATCGACGACATTCCGCCCAATTCCCACAACAGCTTCCCATCCCCGTCGTAGGACCGCACCTTCCCGGTTCCCGGCGTCACAATCTCCAGCCGCCCGTCATGCTCCCAAACAAACGGCGTCGCCCAGTTGCTCTTCTCATCCCGCTTCACACGCCATATCTCACGCCCATTCTCTTTATCGATCGCCGCCAGCCACGAGTCCTCTTCGTTGTCGTTCACAATGTAAATCCGATCCCCGTGCAGCACCGGCGACGCCGCGGTCCCCCACCCATACCGCGTCTCCCGCGGCTGCACCTTGTATGTCCAAACCGGCTTCCCCTTCAGGTCGAAACAGAACAGCCCCGCGCTCCCAAAGTAAACATACACCCGCTCCCCATCGGCTACCGGAGTTTCGGCTGCGTACGTATTCTTCAAGTGGCGCGCAATCGCCGGAACCCCGCGCTGCACTTCCTTCTCCCATGCGCGCTTGCCCGTCTTGGCGTCGATCGCGTAAATCATCCAGCGATGTTCATCGGTCGGCTTACCCCGGTTGCCGCCAAAATACAGGCCCTTCTTCGGCGGCTCCGTGTCCGCCGTCGCAATCACCGAAGTCAGAATCACCAGCCCGCCCGAAACCACCGGCGATGACCATCCCGCCCCCGGAATCTCCGTCCGCCACGCAACATTCTCCGTCGCGCTCCACACCTCCGGCAGCGCCGCATCGTCCGCCGCGATTCCATTCGCGCCCGGTCCCCGGAATTGATTCCAATCGCCTCCCAAAGCTGCTCGTAGCGCCAACGCGATCAAACACAATAACCGGCGATTCATGTGATCCGGATTATATCGCGATATGCTCTATGGGAGATGCGTAGACGATCCTTTCTATCCCTTCCGCTCGCCGCCGCCGCCGCCCAGGCACCCAACGCCCGCCCCAACGTCGTCGTCATCCTCGCCGACGATCTCGGCTGGGCCGATGTCGGCTTCCACGGCGGCGACATCCGCACCCCGAACATTGATTCGCTCGCCCGCGACGGCGCTCAACTCGATCGCTTCTACTCCTGCCCCGTCTGCTCCCCCACCCGGTCCGCGCTCATGACCGGCCGCTGGCCCATGCGCCTCGGCACCGGATACACCGTGGTCCGCCCCTGGGAAAACTACGGGCTCCCG
>JBGSME010001017.1:0-3447 GCA_041740335.1 Bryobacteraceae bacterium
GCCGGCGTTTGCCTGCGTTGGCCGAGCCGCAGCAGCCGTTCGCGATGCGAGTTATAGCCGGCGTCCACCGTCAACGCGATCGCCTTGAAGCCGGACGCCTTCGCCCGCGATACCTTGTCCCATGTCCCTTCCATGTCCGGCCCCGGATACAACTGGAACCACTTTGGCGCCGGCGTCTCCGCAGCCACTTTCTCATAGGGCATGCTCGAGTGGGTGGAGAGGATCATGATCGTCTTCGCCGCGGCAGCGCCTCGCGCGGTGGCCATCTCGCCGTCGGGATGAATCGCGCCATGGCCCGCCGTCGGGCATACCAGGATCGGCGCTTCGATCTTGTCGCCGAAAAGCGTAAGCGACAAATCGAGATCCGACGCGTCCACAAGCATGCGTGGACGGAAGACGATCTTGTCGAAGGCTTCGCGGTTCCGGCGCAGGGAGAATTCGTTGTCGACGCCGCCGGCTACGTATTGATAGACCTGCCGCGGCACGCGCGACTTCATGAGCGGCTCGAACTCGAACACGTTCACGAGGTCGGTCATCTCCGGCATGCGCTCGCGGCCGTCGGGCAGATCGAGTTGCCCGAGCGCCAGCGGCGACGCGGCGAAGAAGCCGCAAAGTCCCTGAAAAGCTTCACGTCGATTCATAGCTTCGGTTCACCTTTGCTCGTGGCAGAAGCGGCAATCGTTGGACGCCTTGTTCTTGCGATGGCAATCCATGCACGCTCCCATCGAAATGTCTTTCTCCCGCCGCAGCGCGACTCTTTCGCCCACCGGCCCGTGACAGGTCTCGCACGTCACGCCTTCGACCGCCGTGTGTACCTTGTGGCTGAAGAAGACCCAGTCTGGAATCCGGTAGACCGGCGCCCAGAGAATGCGCTCCTCTGCCTTGTGCGCCGCCGTCAGTTTCCTGATGTGCGGGCTGTCGGTCTTCACCGACGTGTGGCAGCCCATGCAGACGCTGGTTTTCGGCAGCGTCGCGAAATCGCCGGGCTCCGGCATCGGGTGGCAGAACGCACACTTCAGCCCGTTGGTTGTGACGTGCTGCTTGTGCGAAAACGGCAGCGGCTGTTGGGGCGCTGGGCGCTCAGGCGTCTGAGCTTCGATCAGTGGGAGGCATAGGGCGGCCAACGCGGCCGCGGCGAGCAATCGCATGCAAAGAAGCTTACCACTCGGAGCGGCTGCCAGGTTTGCTGGGCTCCAACAGGACTGGGCTAACCCCGAAAGGTAGCCGCAGATCCACTGGTACTCATGCGGAGGATCGATCGTTGAAAGGCACTCGCTTTGTGCGTGGCGGGTATTGTAGAAAGAATCAACGGCACCTCAAGAGCGATCTCTGCGGGCCGATCCCCTGCGGCAATCTAGAACTAGAATTCGCACGAACAAAAAAACTTTGCTATTGCAATCGTGCGCAATTGTGTGATAATGGGGCCAGCGAATGGGAAAGGTATTCATGGGTTCAAATTCAATCATAGCCTTACCGATTTTTGCCATACTTTCGGTGGGGGGGCTTTGCTCAGTATCGCCTCGGTCCTGTGAGCGTAGTGCCGGAATCTCCTCAGATAGTTAACAATACCAATAACGGTGCAAGCAGTCAGACGTTTACGTTCACCTTCAGCGCGGTAACCGGAGGAAATTGGCAGACCCTGGGTATTTCGAATGTGATCATCAATCCTTACCTAGATGGCAACAACTCACAGATTGGATGCGAGGTACGCCGTCTATCCCAATCTGTACGTAGTTCAAGTCACATACGGGTGGAGCGCGAGCTATCAAGGGGGCTCCGTCGGGAGGGGCGACAAGATAATCTGGATGGCAGCTCGTTCGAACACCAATCCGGAGGATAGCTCCGGATGGAAGCAGATGGGAGTCTGCAGGACATGGCCTGAGTCGTCAGTCGGTACTCAACCACTGCCTCTTTCATTGTCCGCAAATCCGACCAGCTTTTCGTCGGCCTCGCAGCCGCCATGGGAATCAACCTTTCAGGTGCGTTGGCGAAAGTCGCCTGGCACGAGCTTCACTGGGAAATGGCTGTTGATCAATGAAGCCGTGGACGGTCGGTTCGCGTGTTGGCTGGCGGTGCCAACGGACGATGAGTTGTACTTGATCGACGATAAAGGCTTGGCGCCGGTCCCTGGCGTCGTCAACCTCGCAACTGGTGGTGGCGCGCCGTTGACCAACGGGCAATGTGTCATCAAGGCCTCCCCTGCCCCTTCCCGCTCTATCCAAGGCAACGACTATGTGCTAACTGTGACACTTCAGTTCTCCCCGGCATTCAAGGGTAATAAGGTTGCCTACGGTGGTGTTGTGCAGACAGGGGGGGGCTCGGGCTGGCAGCCTATCGGAATCCTCAAACTCGGGCCCGGAGGAGTGGTGCCGGTATCGAACGGGCAAGTGTCCGAACTCCTGTCCCAGTCTCAGGTGTGGGAACCGTCAAGCGCCGCAGGGCTCCTCTCTGACGGAACGCGTGTATGGGCTGTCGCATACAATGGATTCAACGATTTTGGAAACCAAGTAGTCTCTGACCGCGTTTCAGTGCAAGCGACGTCATCCTCTTGGACTCAGCGAACCTTGACTCCGTTCGGTGGGTTCCCATTAATCGACCTATATTTAGACTTCATCCGGTCTTCGGGACGAATCGTCTACTCTGGTCTCTCCGGCGGGTCGCTCTACTGGGGCTACGGGGATCCAGGGGGGTATTCTTTTACAAACCCGATCTTGCTTTCAGTCGGCACTTGGGACTATCCCTCGCTATCTGTTGCTCCTGCGTCACCTCCGCCAGCGAGCACGTCACCCAAGATAATCGTCGGGGCCTGGAACACGACGCAGGGAGATGAGAGATTCTATACATCGCTGTCTTCGAACAACGGGGCCACATTCACTGGAATGCAACCCGTGAATACCACGCCTGTTTCCGGCGAAAAACGAGGGCCGTTGTCTCGTGTCGTAGCTGCCGGAAACGGGTACCACGTCTTCATTCCGGTGATGAGTAGCACATACAACGTTCCTAAAGGCGTTGAGCACTGGTTTTCATTGACGGGAACGAACTTCGCGTATGACTCCACGCTCGCCTATTTTGGCAATGCGTTACCAGAGAATCACACCGTAAACGTCTTTCCCGTCACCAATCCGCCTCCGGGATTTTCAGGGCCGTCCAGCCGCCCAGTTTACTTGGCGCCCCTCTTGGATGCGAAAGGGTTCGTAACAGTTGATGGCAATGGCGGCAAGTCAGGAGAGTGGGCCGCTGTCTTTTCGGTTGGGAATCTCGTTGGGAGTCAAACATTCAACAACATACATGCGTGCATGTTTAATCGAGGTTGCCGAATATTGGATGCGAAAGCCACTCATCAATTCCTTGCCGGCGCCGCAGTCGCTCCAGGTGGAGGATTCTGGTTCTCTTACTTAGAGTTTTGTGATCCCAGCCAGAAGTATCTAGTCAAGAAGAGCCACTTCT
>JBGSME010001018.1:0-5557 GCA_041740335.1 Bryobacteraceae bacterium
TTTCGGGCGCGGCGCCGAAGTACACCGCCGGCGCCGACGTCCGAGCCGGCCAGACCTTTGACCAAATCGCAGCCGCCCGGTGGGCCGACAAGACTCGCGTCAGTTCCCTGCAGATTGGCTGCGAGGACTCGCGAATGGTGGGGAACTGCGATACCGGTTCCAGTTGCGCCTACACCAACAGCCTTTCGTGGCGCGACCCCGAGACACCGCTCCCGGTCGAGGTCGACCCTCGTTCCGTCTTTGAACGGCTCTTCGGGACGGTGGACCCGAGCCTGGCGCCCGAGGTTCGTGCCCGAAGAGCGCGCTACCGCCGGAGTATTCTGGATCTGACGCGCGACGATACACAAGGTTTGTCAGCAACTCTGGGTGCGGCGGACAAGCGAAAAATGGATGAGTACCTAACCGGCATTCGAGAGGTGGAAAAGCGAATCGAAGCCGGCGAGTCCGGCCAGATCACGCCTCCCATCGAGAAGCCCTCCGGCATTCCGTTTAGCTACGCGGAGTATGTGAAGCTGATGTTTGACCTCCAGGTGATCGCTTTCCAGGCCGACCTGACCCGGGTCTCGACGATGATGCTGGGCCGCGAGGGCAGCGTTCGCGTGTATCCGGAGATCGGCGTTCCCGATCCCCACCATCCACTCACCCACCATCGCGGGCATCCGGACTTCATCGAGAAGGTAACCAAGATCAACACATTCCATGTGGAGCTGTTCGCCTACTTCCTGAACAAGCTGAAGTCCACTCCCGACGGCGATGGAACGCTGCTCGATCATTCGGCGTTGCTCTATGGCAGCGCCCTGAGTGACGGGAACTCGCACTCCAATTTTGATCTGCCCCTCGTGCTGGCGGGCCGTGCGGGCGGGGTCCGCGGCGGGCGTCACGTTGCCCCGGAGCCGAAAACGCCGGTGGCGAACCTGTTCGTCCACATGCTGAACGCGGCCGGAATCGAGACGGAGACCTTCGCCGACAGCACAGGCCGGCTTGACCTGAACGCGTGAGTCATATTACGCAGACGAACCGGCGCTATTCCGGCAGGGCGAACGTCATAATGTTCGATCCGGCCGCCAAGGTCACGTATTGCTTTCCATCCACCGAGTAAGTCATCGGAGAAGTCTTGATGGTGGTGTTGAGCGGGATCCGCCATAGGGTCTCGCCGCCGCTCTCAGCGGCAGCGACGAAATAGCCGCTTGGATCGCCGTAGAACAATAGCCCACCCGCGGTCCCGAGCAGGCCGGCCACTCTCTTGCCGTCCACTGGCCCGGCTTGCTGCGTTTCCCAGACTATCTTTCCAGTCTCGATATCGAGCGCACGGAGGTACTTCGCGCCAGGGATATCGGCGGGCTGGCCGGTTTTCCAACTTCCTGGCAGAGAGTTTACCCTGCACTTTTCAGTGGCCATCACGTAGTAAAGGCGTGTCACCGGGCTGAACACGGTGCCATTCCAATTCGTGGCGTGCTCGGGACATCGCAGTTCACCCGGCGGCAGACGCACCGGACGCCCGTCCTTACCAATCTCGCTGGCCCACGTCACACGATGCATGAACGGTTTGCCGAGCAGTAACTCTCCATTGGTTCGATCGAAAACATAGAAGAAGCCGTTTCGGTCCGCGTGAAGGAGTAACTTCCGGGGCTTGCCGTTGTAGTCGGCGTCCACAAGGACGTTGGGCTCCGTGGCGTCCCAGTCGTTGGTGTCGTGCGGCGTGAACTGATAGTGCCACTTCAGCTTTCCGGTGTCAGGGTCCAGCGCGAGGACGCAGTCCGTGTATAAGTTGTCGCCGCCGCGGTCGCGATCGTCGGAGTTCGGCCACGGATTTCCCGTAGCCCAAAAGAGCATGTCCGTTCCTGGATCATAGGATCCGGTAAGCCACGTGGAGCCGCCACCCAGCTTGTAGCCCTTCCCTTCCCAGGTCTCAATTCCAGGTTCGCCCTCGGCGGGAACCGTCCAGTGGCGCCAGACGCGCTCGCCGGTCGCGGCCTTGTAGGCGGCAACGAATCCGCGAATCCCCCAATCTCCCCCAGCAACGCCGGCAATCACCATATTCTTGACGATCAGCGGAGCGACCGTGCCGCCGTAGCGCTGCGCTTCGTCGGGCATTACCGTTTCCCACACCAAACGCCCAGTGATCCGATTGAGCGCCAACAGATGCGCGTTGTCGGTAACCATGAACACGTTGTCGCCGAGAATGGCGACGCCCCGATTGGTTCCAAGCGACGGATCGGAAACCAGGCCTGCCGTACGCGGGCGCGAATAATGCCAAATCTGGAGCCCGGTGGTGGCATCGATGGCAAACACCTGATTGGGTCCCGTGATGTACATGATGCCGTCCGCTACGATGGGAACTGTCTCAAGGCCGAAGTAACGCATGTTCTCGTGGTAATACGGAGTATCGGGCAGGAACTGGCTCCATAACGGAATCGAGAAGGTCCACTGGAGTTTCAGCTTGTTGACGTTAGACGCGTTGATCTCGGTGAGCCGGCTATAGCGGTTTCCACTTACGTTGCCGTTGTAAGTAAGCCATTCCCCCGGTTTCGGATTCAGGATGCGCGAAAAGTCGACGCCATCGGATTCGGTTGACCGTGCCTCGGCAAGCGACCCCGGCTTTACTCCCGTCAGCCGGCTGAGATAGGCGATCACATTCTGAAGCTCATCCGGAGATGCCTGGATCGCGGGCATAAGCGACGAGCTCTCATCAACAACCTGGACCACATTACGCAGCGAGACTGAATGGAACTTACGCTTGAGATCGCGGACTACCATGTCGAACCGCGTTCGGTTACTAACGAAGCCTCGTAAGGTGCTCCGGTCATTGAGGTTGACCGTTACCAGGCCATATCCAGCCGCGATCCGTGCGCCGGGCTTGAGCAGTGCGTCACGAAGCTGGCTCACGGTAAGGTCCCGGGCGATGCCGGAGAGATCCGGACCAACGGGCTCGCCTCGGCCCGACACCATGTGGCACGAGGCGCACTTCCCCTTGCCGAAAAAGAACTCGCGGCCCGCGCCCGCGTCGCCGGGTACGCTCACCTCCGCCGCGGACGCATTCAGCGAGACGACCATGCCTACTAGCCCGTTGACGGTGGATTCAGGCAGGTCAAACCCGGGCATGCCCGCGGCCGGGATACCTTTTCGGATGATATCGCGCAGATTTTGCGCGGACCGGCGGCGCAGACGAAGATTGCCGGCCAACCCCGGGCCCTGCTGGGATCCACGCGCGTCCGCGCCGTGGCAGCCGGCACAGAGCGTGTCGTACGCTTTCGTCACTTTGGCGGCGTCGTCCGAGGCAGGAGTCTGTGCGAGGGCCGGGCCGGCAAAGATGGCCAGCACGAGAAGCAGTTCCGGAATGGGGCGATGCTGTCGCGGGGAACGAAAACGATCCTGAACCGTCATTCTGCGATTAGATCATATCGAACCCGCATGGCGGCGAAGTAACGTAGCGAAGCACTCCCTGGCGCCGGGGCCCCGCTTCTGTCACTCTATACGTGGAGAAGCGCCTATGAAACGCAGAGCCTTCGTTACGACAGCCGCCGCGGCGGCGACAGCAAGCAGTGGAAACGGTGCGTCAAAACTGGCGCTGGACGGCGGGGCGCCGGTACGGGACAAGCCGCTGAAAGCGGGCTTCTGGGGGTCGTCGTTCTACGACGAGAAAGAGCGCGCGGAACTGCTGGAGGTGCTGGAAGCGAAATCGCCCTTCCGCTGGTACGGTCCGGGAGCGCCGCCAAAGAAGGTGCTTCAATTCGAAAAGGAATTCAGCGCCAGGATGCGGGTGAAGTATGCGCTGGGAGTTACCTCCGGCACGGCCGCGCTACAATGCGCGGTGGCGGCGCTCGAAGTGGGCCCCGGCGACGAGGTGATCCTGCCCTCGTGGACCTGGCACTCATGCTTCAACGCGATTGTGCTCGCGGGCGCTCTGCCGGTTTGCGCCGAGATCGACGAATCGTTCAATCTGGATCCGGCCGATATCGAGAAGCGAATCACCCCACGCACGAAAGCGATTCTGGCGGTGCATCTGCAAGGAAACCCGGCTGACCTTGACCCTATAATGGCGATCGCCCGCAAACACAAGCTGCGGGTGCTCGAAGATTGCGCGCAGAGCGTCGGCGCCAGCTATAAGGGCCGTCCGCTCGGCTCCATCGGCGACATCGGCATCTACAGCCTGCAGTTGAACAAGACCATCACGGCGGGCGAGGGCGGAGCTGTGGTGACCAACGACGAGAAGCTGTTCGAGCGGGCATCGCGCTTCCATGACCTCGGCGGCCTGCGCGCCCCACACCAGGAGATGCTCGGCGGCAAGCCCGCGCTCGAATCGTTCATCGGGACTAACTTCCGCCTGAATGAGTTCTCGGGCGGCGTTTTGCTGGCGCAAACACGGAAGCTCGACAGCATTATCGGTGCGGTGCGGCGCAATGCGAAGCGGGTCTACGAGAGTATTCGCGATCTGCCCGGGCTGAAGCTGCGCCGCCTTCCGGATCCGGAAGGAGAACTGGGAACCGGCGTGTTTCTCGACTTCGGAACGCGCGCGCTGTGCGACAAGTTTCTCGCCGCGATGAAGGCGGAAAACGTCGCTGCAACGCGGCCTGGCGGGTCAGTCATTCTGCCCACGCAACCGCATATCATGGCGAAGAGAACGATCCACCCGGAGTGGCCGTCGTTCCGGACGGCGCGCGGTAAGGCGATCCGCTACGGTCCGGAAACTTGTCCGCGGACGATCGACATACTGGGCCGATTCGGCGGCGTGTTGATCGATCCGAATTTCACGCGGCGGGATGTGGATGACATCGCGGCAGCGATTCGGAAAGTGTACCCGGCGGTGATCACCGCCTAAGAAGCGATACCCATAAGGATTCCAACAATGAGACGACGAGATTTTCTGGCAGCGTTCGCCGCGGCAGCGCATCCCTTTGGGGCACGAGCACAAAAAGCGGCGGGGCGCCAAAGGATCACCGAGGTTCGCAACGTCGCACTCCGGCTGGTGAGGAACGCCGGCACGCTGGAACCGGCATGGAATCCCGGCGGCTCAATGCCATTCGCGGTGGGAGGGGGATCGTTTCTCCAGATCCGCACCGATCAGGGGCTCACCGGCATTGGCCCCGGAGTCGACCCTGGCCTGCTGGACGCGATCCGGGCTCAGCTTACGGGAAAGGACCCGTTCGACACCGAACAGCACTCAGCCCGCCTGCGCTACTACGCGCAGGGATTGCCCTATCGCGGCGGCGCTTGCGCGGATATTGCGCTTTGGGACCTGATCGGAAAGGCCTGTGGCCAGCCTCTCTACAAGCTATGGGGCGGCGCGCGAGAGAGCGTGATTCCCTATGCGAGCATGATCGCGCTGGGGACCCCGGAGGAGCGCGCACAACAGGCGAAACGCCTCGCAGACGAGGGCTGGAAAGCCATCAAGCTACGCTTGCATCACCCGAAAATGAAGGACGACATCCGGACCGTGGAGCAGGTGCGGTCTGCAACAGGCGGGCGGATGACCATCACGGTAGATGCCAACCAGGCGCAGTCCTCCGGCAACTGGCAGCCCGGTGTGTTATGGGATTATCGGCGGGCGCTCGAAACC
>JBGSME010001019.1:0-2154 GCA_041740335.1 Bryobacteraceae bacterium
TCGCGCCAACTGCAGATAATTGCGTCCGTTCAGCGGCATCTCCACGATCCGCTTCGAGTCGATCACCTGCCCAACCTCTGTCCGCTCAGACTGGATCAACTGCGCCGCCGCCGATACTTCCACCGTCTCGGCCACCGTCCCAATACTCAGCGTGCAGTTAATACGCGCCGTCTGCTGCACTTCCAGCCGCAGCCCCGGATACTCCTTCGGCGCGAATCCTTGCGCCGCGCACGTCACACTGTAGCGCCCCGGATTCAACGCCGGTACCGTGTAGAAGCCGATCGCGTTCGTCAACGCCCGGTTCTCAACCCCGGTATCCGCGTTCTTCACCGTAATCGACGCCCCTGGAATCACTGCGCCCGAATCGTCAGCCACTACGCCCTGAATAGTACCGCTGCTCTGCGCAAACACCGCCGCGGACGCGGCAAAGCATATCAACCCGAAACGGAATACACCCATCATGTTTTATAGCCCCTTCGCTTGCTTAGGTTAAGCGTTTTTGATTAATCTGGCTTCATTCTAGGACCTTCCCCCGGATCGTGTCAAGCCAGTTAATCTAACCGGTCCGCCCGCTTCGCCGCTCCATCGCGATGCTATGATGGGGTTTCCTAACAGGGTGATCGTCGACACACAGACCGTGCGTTTTGATTGCTTGCCGCTCGATTCGGGCGTTACGTTGTCGCCTGTGGAAGTAGCCTTCCAAACCTACGGCCAGCTCAACGCCGATCGCACCAACGCCATCCTCATCGTCCACGCCTTCAGTGGTGACGCTCACGCCGCCGGCATCAGCCGCGAAACCGGCAAGCCCGGCTGGTGGGATGCAATGATCGGCCCCGGCAAGGGCTTCGACACCGATCGCTACTTCGTCATCAGCTCCAACGTCCTCGGCGGCTGCCGCGGCACCACCGGTCCAGGCTCCATCAACCCCGCCACCGGCAAACCCTTCGGTATGTCCTTCCCCTGGATCTCCATCTCCGACATCGTCCGCCTCCAAAAGAAACTCATCGATCATCTCGGTATCGAACGTCTCCTCGCCGTCGCCGACGGATCCATGGGCGGTATGCAAGCGCTTGAATGGGCCGTCGCCTACCCTTCCTCTCTCGCCGCCTCCATCCCCATCGCCAGCACCGCGCGACATAGCGCCATGCAGATCGCCTTCAACGAAGTCGGCCGACAGGCCGTCATGTCAGACCCCGATTGGAACAACGGCGACTACTACAACGGCCCCCCGCCCGGCCGCGGCCTCGCCGTCGCCCGCATGGTCGGCCACATCACTTATATGAGCGATGAGTCCATGCGCGAAAAATTCGGCCGCAAACTCCGCGGCAAAGATCAGCCAACACCCGATCTCGAAGCCGACTTCGAAGTGGAAAGCTACCTCCGCTACCGCGGCGCTCAGTTCGTTGACCGCTTCGACGCAAACTCATACCTCTACATCACCAAGGCCATGGACTACTTCGATCTGGCCAGCGGGAGTGCTTCCCTCGCCGCCGCCCTCGAACGCGCCACCGCCAGGTTCCTGGTGATCAGTTTCACCTCAGACTGGCTCTACCCCACTTATCAATCCCTCGAAATCGTCAACGCCCTGCGCAGCCGCAATCGCGACGTCGCCTACTGCGAGTTGCCCTCCAACTACGGCCACGATGCATTTCTCGTCGAAACCGCCGAACAAACCGAACTGCTCCGCGGCTTCCTCGCCCGCACTCTCCGTGGAGCGACCAAGTGACTCTGGTCACAGAACCCGGCCGCGCCCTGGTCCGCGAGGTCCTCGGACGGAGCGACTACGCCATCATTAGCGAGTTGATCGAGCCCGGCAGCCGCGTCCTCGATCTCGGCTGCGGCGACGCTGAACTCCTCGAATGGCTCGTCGAAAACAAAAAGGTGGAAGGCCGCGGCATCGAACTGAATGGCGGCAAGGTCCAAAAGGCCATCGCCCGCGGACTCTCCGTGTACCAGGGCGACCTCGAGAAAAGCCTCGCTGATTACCCCGACAACACCTTTGACTATGTGATCCTCAGCCAGACCCTCCAACAAACCCCGCATCCCCTCTTCGTGCTAAAGCAGATGCTCCGCGTCGGCAGCAAAGCCATCATCGGCTTCCCCAACTTCGGCCATTGGAGCGTCCGCTGGTCGCACCTCTGGAGCGGCCGCGCT
>JBGSME010001020.1:0-1896 GCA_041740335.1 Bryobacteraceae bacterium
TTATCCGCTACTCTTACGACGACTCGCCATTCAAGCGGGCCTCGCCGTACGGACCCGATAACGTAGGCTCGCCGGCCACCGGAGCGCAGATCTTCAACCGCCAGAACGCAGTGGTGGAAGATACGCACACCTTTTCTCCGACGCTGTTGAGTTCGGTTCGCTATTCGTTCACGCGCCTTGGCAACAATCGAGAGCCATGGGGCGACGGGTTCGATATCTCGAGCATCGGGCTGCCGGCGAACCTGCAATCGCAGATCGGTGAGCCACGATCTTTTCCGGCGATCAATATCACCGGTTATGGCGTTACCGCTTCACCGACGAATATCGGCACTGGCTTCGCGCTGGGAGCGGGCGATATTATTCGCCTCGGGAATAACTCCCATGCGCTGCAGGCCAGCATGACGAAATCACTGACTCGGCATACGCTGAAGTACGGCGGCGAGGCTCGCGTGATTCAGTTCAACAATCTTCAAACCGGCGCGAATGCGGTGGAATTCACGTTTACGCCGAATTGGACGCAAGGGCCGAATCCCACCCAAGCGACGGCGATCGCGGGGAACGGGTTGGCGACATTCCTGCTGGGTGTAACCGGCGGCGGTGTGCGGCCTGTGCCGGCGTTGGCTCAGACCACTCGTTACTATGGTCTGTTTCTCCAGGACACCTTCAAGGTGTCAAACACGCTGACGCTGAATCTGGGCATCCGATGGGACTATGAAACCCCGCGCAAGGATCGTTTTGACCAGTTGACTAACTTCGACTTCAATGCCGGTTCTCCTCTGCAGGCGCCGGGTCTCGACGTGCGGGGCGGCCTTACTTTTGTGGGCGTCGGCGGATTACCGCGATACAACGCCAAACCGGACCGGACCAACGTGTCTCCCCGTTTCGGACTGTCGTGGAGTGTATTGCCGAAGACGGTGATTCGCTCCGGCGGCGGCCTTTTCTATGCGTCGTCAACCGGCGTTGGCACAGGTTCGAACTCGTTCGGGATCTCCGGTTTTTCGGCGACGACGAACATTGTAACCAGCCTCGACGGAGTGACGCCGATCGTCCAGTGGAGCAATCCGTTTCCTGACGGTGTAACCCAGCCAAGCGGCAGCAGCCTTGGATTGTCGACGCTGTTGGGGCAGGACATCATGTTCTTCAATCGCGGCAATCTGCTGCCCTACAGCGCGCAATGGAACTTCAATATCCAGCGCGAGCTACCGTTCAATATGGTCGCCGAGGCCGGATACGCGGCCAGCCGCGGCATTGGATTCCAGCAGACGCAACAGTGGAATCAACTCCCCGACGCGGCGCTCGGCCTTGGGGACGCGCTTCGCCAACAGGTGCCCAATCCCTTCTTCGGGCAGATTGAGAGCGGAGCCCTGGCGCAGCGCAACGTCGCCCGGGCGCAACTGCTGCGGCCTTATCCTCATTTCACCGCCGTCACCTCACAGAACGAGGGCCGCGCCAGTTCCACGTACCATGCTCTCGAAACGAGACTGGAGAAGCGGTTCAGCCGCAACCTTCTGTTCCTCACCTCGTACACGTATTCCAAATTGATGGACTACAGCTTGGGAGCTTTCGCCGGCGAAACCCTATCGGGTAACAATACGCAGAACTGGAATAATCTTGCGGCGGAATGGGGATCTTCGCTCGCCGACATGACTCACCGTTTCATCTTCAACGCTGTTTATGACATCCCGTTTGCGCGGGATGGCCATGGCCTCAAGGGAAAGGTGCTTGGAGGATGGCAGGTAGCCGGGATATGGTCCGCGTTTTCCGGCGGACCGCTGGGTGTGACGTCGCAAGTAAATACGAACTTTTCGCAGGGTGGGGGACAGCGGCCGAACTGGAACGGCGTGAATCCATCGATTCCGGGCCGCTCCCCTACGCGATGGCTGGACCGGGCCGTGT
>JBGSME010001021.1:0-5401 GCA_041740335.1 Bryobacteraceae bacterium
GACGGAGCGGTGACGGCGGGTGGCATAGACGTCGCCGCGATCGGCACGCCGGTCCAGTGAGTTGGTGACGCGGCCGCCGCCGGTTTCGCCGGCCCAACCACCGGGATTGGGCCCGGCGTTGTCGGCGAGATTCTTGGCGAACGTATAGGAGGAATTGAAGGAGAGACCTTTCGAGAAGCGGCGGTTCAGCTCGAGTTGGAAGGCGTTGTAGAAGGAGTTGGCGCCGGCGTCGCGAGAGTAGATCAGGCCCCAGTGAGGAAACGGGCGATCGGTGAGCGGGCGCTGCGAGTAATACGTCGTGGAGGACTGCGGCTGATTGATGTCGGGCGCCCACGGCATATGGCTCGACTTGTTGCCGATGTAGGAGAGCCGCAGTCCCATCGAAGGAACGATCTGACGGTCGATCGAGAGGCTCCACTGGTACATTTGCGGTGGGCGGAAATCGATCTGGTTTGCAGTACGGAATTCGAAAGTGCCGACCGAGCCGGAGTTGATGCCACTCGAACCGGTGCGGGTGGCCGGAAGGGTGAAGATGGGTTTTCCATCGCTGGCGACGTTCTGGAACGAGCGCACGTCGGACTGGACGGTGCTGGTGAGAGAGTAAAACACCGAGCCCATGATGATCATGTTGTACATGCCGGCGGAGGCGCGCACGGTCGTCTTGTCGTTCATGCGAAAGGCCAAACCGAGGCGAGGAAGAATCTGGGTGTAGTAGTTCTCGCGCAACCCCTCGGGGAGCCCGGCTTCCTTCGCGGTAACGATGGGAGTGCAAGCAACGCCGTTGATCGCCGGCGCCGGACATGCGTTGATTGTGGCGCGCACTCCGGGGCCGATGAAGCTCGGCGCCTCCGGATCGGAAGGAATGATCACGCGTCCGGTGCGGGGAACGCCGCGGTCGAAGTTTCCGATGTTCAGTCCGGCGTCGGTATAGCCGGGGTGAAACTCCCAGCGCACGCCGTAGTCGAGCGTGAGCCTGGAGGAAAAACGGAACGAGTCCTGAACGTAAGCTTTGTAGTGAACCGAGCGGCCGTCGTTATCCTTGCGAAGATCGGCGATGGCCGACTGCACGGGCGTTCCGAGCAGGAAGTCGCCCCAAGGGTTGCCGGAGAAGTTGCCGTTGAAGGTGAACTCGCCGTAGGAGTCGCCCGTGATGAAGCTGATGTTGGACTCGCCGCGGAGACGGCGGATATCGGCGCCGAACTTCATCGTATGACGTCCCCGGATCCAACTCAGGTTATCGATGAACTGTGTATTCCAGGAGCGTGAAAAGCCGGGACGGCCCTTGGCGAAGCTGGTGAAACGGTCTACCTGGAATGCGGGAATGCCGTTGTAGATGGGGTTGTCGGGGATGTCGCGGAGGTTGAGAGAACGCAGGAAGCCGAGACCGTCGAAGGGAAAGTCGCGCTGAGAAAAGCTGTAGTTCACGCCAGCGCGAAACTCGTTGAACAGATTCGGACGCACCGTCCAGGTGTGCGAGATGACACCGGAGTGGTAACCGTTGTCCACCGTGTCGGTGGGCAGAAGAAGGTTGTTGGGCGAGAGAGAGGGGAACTCCTTCCGCGAGTAGCGGCTGAAGAGAAAGTGCCGTGTGGAGAACTGGTGATCGATTCGCGCATCGAACTGGTCCGACTCGATGGTGGCCGGCCGGTTGTCGATGAAGTTGGCGGCGGTGAAGCGTTCGCCGCCATTGCTAGGGTCGGGGTAAAAGGGAAGGATGGCGCGCGAGACAGCGTTGATACGGCTGGCGGGAATCAGCGCACCGGGGAAGGGCTGGCCGGTAAGAGGATCGCGCACCGCGACGCCTTCGCCGCTGAAGTCGCCTTGCTTCATCTGCGCGGTGGGAACCGAGTTCTGCAGCGTGGATTGCCGCGGAAACCGGAGCGACTCCCAAGTGAAAAAGAAAAACGTGCGGTCCCTGCCGTTGTAGAGCTTCGGCACCACTACTGGACCGCCCAGTGTTCCGCCGAACGTGTTCCCGATTTTGGCCGGGAGCCGCGCCTGTCCGAAAGAGCGTGCATCGAGAGCTTTATTCTGGTGATACCAGAAGAGGGCGCCGTGGGCCTTGTTGCCGCCGGATTTCGACACCGTGGTGACATCTCCGGGCGTACCGAACTCGGCGGTATTGCCGACTCCCTGGACGCGAATCTCAGCGATGGTTTCGACCGAAGGGAAGAGGTCGCGAATGGGGCTGTTGCCGGTGGCAGTGGTGATCGAAATGCCATCGACGGAGGAGTCCGACTGGGCGGGAATACCCCCCTGAATGCCGAATCCATTACCGTTGTCCGGCTGCACGCCGGGCAAGGTGGCAATCAGGCTATAGGGGCTGGTGGAGCCCCCGGCGCGAACGTTAGCGGGCAGGGAGAGTACCTTCTCGGTAGACAGCGTCGACTGGATCATCGGTGAGTCGGTGGCGATGGCGCTCGCCGCCGAGGTGACTTCGATTGTCTGGGACATTTCGCCGACCGGGAGCGTGCCATCGGCACGAACGGTGGCTCTGGCCTCCAGTTGAACGCCGCGGGCGGTGTAGGCGCGAAAGCCCTGCGCGGAGATGGCCACTTCATAGACGCCGCGCTTCACGTTCTGGAACTCGTAGTTGCCGAAAGCATCGGAGGCGGTCTCGCGGCTGATGTTCTCGCCGGAACTGGTCAAGCGGACTCTAGCGCCCTGGATGACGGAGCCGGAAGCGTCGCGGACCGTTCCGAGAATGACTCCCATGGTCGATTGCGCGAGGCACGCCATCGCGGCAAGACCAAGGCAGAGTACACGTAAAAGGAAGTTGTTCATAGTGACCCCCAAATAGGCGAAGTAGGAACAAAACCATGTTAAGGTTCGGGTGTTACGACGGATTGAACGCGGCATTGCAGTCGGGCGACGGGCATCGGAAGGGGTTGGGCGGCGTCCACGGGCCGAATCGAAGTTGCCGCGAAGCAGCCACACTGTTGTAACGCGTCTCGTGCAGCATGGACGCATGAGGATGTTTGCGGGAGCGGGAGAATCGCGTCCGGTTCCGGTGATCGGTGAAGTGCCGAGCGGTGCCATCCTGCGCGAAGTGTCGGCACTGGCCGCGTGGCGATCGCTCATCCGGCAGAGTGGCTTCGACGTTCTGTTGGTGGAGTCGCGGCTGGCTCCGGCGTTGTTGCTGGAAGTAGCGCGCGTGAGGGAGCTTGCGTTCCGGCTGGCCGGAGAAGGCACGGGGAAGAGTCACGACCTTGACCGGTTCGACGAATACTACGACCACCTGATCCTGTGGGATCGCGAGGAATGTCAAGTGGCCGGGGCGTACCGGCTCATTCGGACTGGCCCGGCGTTGGAACGGTCCGGACCGCGCGGACTGTATACGGCGTCGTTGTTCCACTTGAGCAGGGGATTCTTCGAGGCGCTCGGGCCGGCGATCGAGCTCGGACGTTCCTTTGTCCATCCGGCGTATCAGCGCAAGCCACACTCGCTGTTGCTTTTGTGGCGCGGCATCGGCAGGTACCTCACGCTGCATCCGGAATGCCAGGCGCTGTTCGGTCCGGTCTCCATCAGCGGCAGTTACTCGCTGGAGGGCCGACGGGCGTTGGTTCGGTATCTGCAGGATCATGCCGTCGCCCCCGCGGAGTTGCGGCGCTGCGCTCGGGCGCGGGAACAGTTGCGCCGGCGCTGGCCGTGGGAGACGAACCTGCCGCGGGCGATGTCGCTCGAAGAAGCCGATGAGTTGTTGCGGCGCAGTGGAGGGCCGGCAGCGGAACGGGGCATGCCGGTGCTGCTTCGCCAGTATCTGAGGGTAGGAGGACAGGTGGTTGCGTGCAGCGTGGACCGCGCTTTCGGACATTGTCTCGATGCGCTGGTGGTGCTGGATTTGCGACAGGCCAACCGGGAGCGGATGCAGCGGATGCTCGGCTTCGAGTACGTCGTCTAGATAGTGCTCAGGGCGGCCCTTCGCGGCGAAGCGCCGGGAGTGGCGCGACCGGCTGCGTAGGTGCCATGGAGGTCCGCAAAAACCCGGCTCCAGGCGCGGTCGAGCACGCTCGCTCACTAACGATTTGGATGCACTTGGCGAAGTCCAAACGCCGCGTTGGCTGACGGCCGTGTGGACGTAAACGGTAGTTGCTCATCTTGCGCTTGCGCTGTCCAGTACCTATTTCGACTCGCTCGGGATTCCGAGATTGAGTGGCGCCGATAGCTCAACCCGTCGAACCGCCCAGGACCGATCCGTACACAGGATGGTGTGACAGGGAAAGCGGGCGACCGTCCACCTATGCCTATTTTCACGGCGGCGTCATTCCACCGCAACATCGAAAACCTACTCTGATCTGAAGCCTGTGTTTACCCGGACGTTCATTCTCACATGGATCGCCTATGCCGGGTATTATCTCTGCCGGAAGAACTTCAGCGTTCTGATGCCGTACCTGAAGTCCGAGCAAGGCTACACCTCGGAACAATTGGCTCACGTTCTGTTTCTGTACAGCATCGCCTATGCGATCGGTCAGTTCGCCATGGGACACATTGCGGACCGTGTGGGCGCCCGGGTAACGGTGCTTTGCGGCGCGCTCCTGTCGGCCGTCTGCTCGGCGTTGACGGGCACCGGGTTTCCTTTTGATGCTCGCGCAGGGCGCCAACGGATTCGCACAGGCAGCAGGATGGCCATCCGTATTGAAGCTGGCGAGGGAATGGTTCCCATCGGCGAACCTCGGCGTGATTATGAGCTGGTGGGGGACGCACCTTGTTGTGGGCGGATTCATCGCAACCAACCTCGCGGCGAAGGTATCCGAAGGAGGCTGGCGGCGGGGGGCTTGGGTGCCCTCGCTGTTTCTGGCAGCGATCGGAATTGTGTTTGGCATACTGGCGCGGGACCGGCAGACTGGTTCGTTCGGAGAGAAAGCCGTGACCGGTCCACTGGCCATTACCCGCCCGCTGGCGGCGATCGCCTGCATGTACTTCTTCGTGAAGATGACACGCTACGCGTTCCTGTTCTGGTTGCCGCTCTACATGACCGAGCACCTGCGGTACTCGCCGGTGGAAGCCGGCTACGCATCGTCGGCCTTCGAACTGGTCGGCTTCAGCGGTGTGCTCGCGGCCGGCTATCTCTCTGAGCACGTCACCGGCGGAGCGCGCTATCCGGTGGCGGCGGTCATGATGGCCGGGCTGGGAGTGATGTGCATCGTGTACCCGATGCTGGGCCAGGTGGGAGTGGCGGCGAACCTCGCGGCCATCGGAACTCTGGGAGCGCTCACGTTCGGACCGGACACACTAATGGCCGGAGTCGGCACGCAGGAAGCAGCCGCGCCCGGCGCCACCGCGCGAGCTGCCGGATTCGTCAATGGAGTTGGGTCGGCGGGGCAGGTGGTGTCGCCCTATCTCGTCGCGACGGTTTCCACCCATTTCGGATGGGAGGCATTGTTCTTCACGTTAAGCATCG
>JBGSME010001022.1:0-4397 GCA_041740335.1 Bryobacteraceae bacterium
GGGCTGGTCACGCCGCTGCTCTCGTTCGAGCCGGAATCGAAGCTGCCTGCCTGCTGTCGGCGTGACGGTAAGCATCATTGCTCAATGATGGGCATGAAGAAGAATTCTCAGCTTCCCTCTGGCCCGGCCTTTGCAGCGAGCGCTTCCCGCTGCCCTCTCTATCCAACTGGCCCGTCCACTCCCGCGCATGCGAAGTTCGCAGTTGAAGCTTACTCTAGGCATTCCTCTTCCCTAGCCGCTTGTGGTTCCGTGATCGTCCAGCGCGAGGAATTCATCCCCGTGCTGTCCTCGCCCGAGCAAAGCGAACGCGGACCCCCTCCCAGCGTTCTCGCCTAAGCACCTACATTTCAAGTTTCGAAGGACTGTCTCGCTGCGTGATTCGCTGCGGCTGTTCTCTGGCGAACGAGTCCGTCGAACTCTTCTCTGGTGACATGTTCTGGTGTCCCACCGGGACCTGTACTCCGACTCACGTCGCACGGCGGCAAAGCCGTGAAGGCAAATATCAACCCATCAATCATAAGGAGTGAAGCCATGCGAGGATTTCCCGCGTTTGCCTGTCTTTTCGCCGCTGCCAGATTGCTTGTCGGGCAAGAGGGCGAGGCTGTAATTCGAGATGCCATGAAGCAGATTGGGCCTACTAACGGCGCACTTGGAAAAAAGCTCGCCGCGAAGGATGCTTCGGCGGCGGAGGATGCAAAGAAGCTTCAATCGCTGTTCGCCGGAACACGGAGCTTCTGGGAGGCTCGCAAGGCTGACGACGCCGTCCAGTTCGCAGCCAGTGCTTCGGGAGTATACGAAAAGGTCTTCGCGCTGATTGGCGAGGGCAAATGGGATGATGCCGCCGCCGAACAGAAGAAGGTGGGCGCCAATTGTATGGGCTGCCATACGGCTCATCGGGAGAAGGCTCCGGATGGTAGCTGGAAGATCAAGTAGGCGCATTCCGTCAACAGTTTATTTAGATGAACCGCTTTCTCTCATCCCTGTTGTTCATGGTGGCACTTCCGTTGGTTGCGGGAGTGCCTCCCAAGAAGAGTCCTGCCTCTGTATTCGGCGTTCCGGCGCAGTCCCTACAAGGCGCGCGGGAAGCTGAGGACCAATATCGCCTGGGGCTCAAATACGCGGACGCCAAAGGTGCTTTGCGCGACTACGCGAAAGCAGCTGACTGCTATCGGCGCGCTGCAGAGCTGGGGCATATCGCCGCCCAATATAACCTTGGCTTTTTGTATGAGAACGGTCTGGGCGTAGAGACCGACAAGGCAATGGCAATGCTCTGGTATAGGAAGGCCGCCGAACAAGGCGACGCGCAAGCACAGACTAATCTGGGTGTTCTCTATGCAACAGTAGAGGGCCCCGGACGAAGCTACGTGGAAGCAGCCAAGTGGTATGCCAAGGCCGCAAGTCAACAAGATTTGGAAGGAATGACGAACCTAGGGTCTCTTTACCTTGAGGGACGTGGCGTCAAAAAGGACTTCTCCGAAGCGTTGTCCTTATACAATAAGGCCGCCCGCCGCGGTTATCCGGTAGCTCAAAACAATCTGGCTCTGATGTACGCAAATGGACAAGGCGTGCCCAAGGATTACGTACAGGCCTATGCGTGGCTCGATCTTGCCGGCCAAAACGTGCCCGCATCGGCAGCCCTTCGTGACCGAATTGCGAAAGTGATGACGGCTGCTCAGATCCAAGCCGCCAAGAGCTTAGTTGTGACCCTGCAGAGAAGTCTGGTCCAAGAATAGTAACCCTCATGCAGCCGCGTTACGCCACGATCATCGGAAAAACCATCAGCACCCTGCTGATGGCTCTTTTCCTGTTGGCGTCAAACGCAAATTGGATACTGTGGGCTGCGGGGTCTGGCGACGAGTGCGGCACAAAGTGCTGCCGTACAAAGAAGGTTTGCTGTTGTCGCAAAAAGCCCGCCTCAAAGTCGCAGGGCTGGGCCATTTCAGCCCGGACATGTCCTCCCGGCTGTGCTCAGGCGCCCGCGCTTCCGAATCTCCAGCTTGCGCTGGCCGCAAATTCTTCGCTAATCCTGTGCGCCATCCTGGCGATGGGAGTTAAGCTCACCAGCCCTCTCTCCTTCGTTTGCGCGCTAGTTCTCTGCTTCGCACTCTTCCAACGTCCTCCTCCGGTTGACACCACACGTCTCGCGTAGTTCGTGTTCGGCGCTCCGCCTTACGGTGGTGTTCCGTGGTGATGTTCATTTCAACTTAGAGGAGATTTCAAGCATGTACGCCATAGGTGTATTCAATTCACCGGCAACTTTATCGCGCTGGAGGTTCAACGGCCCGGCGCGCGGAGCAAACCCTAAAATCGGCCCCTGGGGCTCGATTGCCTTACTCATAGCCCTAGTGGCCGGATGCGTCCCTGGACTTTGGGCGCAGAATATCAAGTCCGCCATCCAAGGTCACGTTTCCGACGCCTCGGGCGGCTCGGTTCAAAACGCGGAAGTCTCCGTTTCCGATCGTTCGCGCGGCGCCTTGCATAAAACAACCTCCAATGATACCGGGGCGTTCTTTGTCCCCGGATTGGAAGCGGGTTCCTACGTTGTAGAGGTGAAGGCACCTGGTTTCACGTCTTTCGTCAGCAGCCCGTTAGAGGCGCAGGCCGGAAGGGTCTTTCAAATCGAAGCCAAGCTTCAGGTCGGCGGCACGCAGACGGCCATCTCGGTTTCGACGGACGCCGCCGTCTTGCAGGTAGAAGATACCAAGCAGTCGCGCACCTTCAGCGCCACGGAGATGAACGATCTTCCGGTGCGCGCCGGCGGACAAGGACGGAACTTCTACGCCCAAGCCGCCACCGTGCCGGGCGTGGTCCGCACGACCGCCGCCCATCAGCCCTTCGCCATCAGCGGGAACCGCTCGCGAAGCAATAGCTATCTGATTGATTCCGTCGATGCCACGGATTCCAACACCGGCCTCATCGCCGGCCGCGGCGTCACCGAGCAGTTAGTAAGCCAGGAAGCCATCAGCGGCTTCGAAGTCCTGACCCATAATTTCAAGGCCGAATACGGGCGCAATTCCGGTGGAGTGCTGTCAATCGTGACCAAGTCGGGCACCAACGATTGGCACGGCAGCGCTTACTGGTACGTCAATCATTCCGCTCTGGCGGCGCGCAACTTTTTCGATACCACCAAGCCAGACGAAGTATCGCATCTTCCGGGCTTCACGATAGGGGGACCCTTGCGCAAGAATCGTGCTTTCCTTTTCACGCAGTTCGAGACCCTGCGCGTTAGCGGCACCTCACGGAGCCTTTTCCAAGGTCTCACCGATGCGGAGAGAGCTTCCGCCGCTCCGTCCGTCCGTCCGCTGGTCAACATCTATCCGCAAATCCCTTCGTCGGGATCGCGGATATTCTCCGTCAACATTCCGGGCCGGACCGATCTTTATACCGGCCTGGTAAGGGGCGACTTTAACCTGAACGAACGTCAGTCGTTGATGGTCCGCGTCAGCAAAGTGCAGTCCTTCCGGGAATCCAACAGCGTCGGCAACATTCTCGGCAGCAGCGCGCCGGGTGAACGCGCCACCTTGGGTGCGACGATCCAGCACAACTGGACGCTCGCGCCGAACATCTTGAACGAAGCGCGCTTGGGCTTCAATCGCCAGGTCGCACTGGATTCCGAAACTCCCACTCCCCTCCTGTTGGGCGATCCAGCCCTAAACGGCAACGTCGCCTCGCTGCGGGTCACCGGCCTAAGCACCTTGGGCATCCCCACTTACTTGAACTCATACAACTTCCAAAACAACTTCCAGTTCATGAACGACGCGACTTGGAGCCATGGCCGCCATGTGACGAAGGCCGGTTTCAGCTTCCGGCGCATTCAGGTCAATGACGTCAGCATCACCAGCGCCTATCGCGGCAGCTTGGTCTTCAACAGCATCGCCAACTTTCTGGCCGGTACCCCGCAATCCTACTCCATCATTCAGGGCAATCCACGCGTTGGCTTGAGAAGGTCTGAGATCCACGGCTATGTGCAGGACGACTGGAAGATCCTACCCAAGCTCACGCTCAACCTGGGCCTGCGCTATGAACTCAACACCTCGCCCACCGAAGTCGCCGGACGTATTCCCAACTCGCTCCTCTTGCCGAACGACCGGAATAACTTCGCGCCACGCTTCGGCTTGGCCTGGCAGGCGAACGATAAGACCGTGATCCGCGTCGGCTACGGCATCTACTTCAACGTCGTCGAAACGTCCTTTATCGGCCTCACCCGCTTCGCGCCGCCGTTCCTGAATACCCTCACGGCGGTGAACCCCACGATTCCGAACTTCCTGGCCAACTCGCAGTCGGCCTTGCCCTCCGGTATCGTGATTCCCAACCGCGATACGGCCACGCCCTATAGCCAACACCTCAACTTTACGCTGGAGCGCCAGCTGGGCAATCCCCGGTCCACCTTCAACGCC
>JBGSME010001023.1:0-3415 GCA_041740335.1 Bryobacteraceae bacterium
GCGAACGATCGCTTCAGCGGCGCGGCGCCGGACGAAGGGATCGGTATCGGTGAGTCCGGAGACGGCGATCGCCCTGGCACGATCGCTGCCGTGCAAGCCCACCACGTAGATGGCGGCGGCGCGGACGGAGGCATCGCGATCCTTGCTGAGCGGACGGAGAAGATCGGCGCGAGGCTTGGGGCCGAAGCGCTGCAGGAGGAACAGCGCCTGCACACGGTCAGGAGAGGTGGCAGCGGTGTCGAGGGCGAGTTTCTCCAGTTCCTCGCCCCAGCGTGCGCCCATCGCAACCTGTTTGCGCAGGAGAGCGGCGTGACCCCAACTGGAAAGTGGCTGCGGTTGGCGGACGACGCCGAGAACGCCTTCCGGCTCCCCCGGCACCCCGAAGACGCGCTGCCAGAAGCCGGGGGTGTAGCGGATGCGGAAAAAGCCGCCCTCGGTGTCGCGCCCGCCGGCGGTGAAGTACACGAAGCCATCCGGGCCCACTTCGATATCCGTCACGTTGAGGGGCTCGCCATGGACAAACTCGACCGGAGTTCCAGGCGCCTGGTAGGTGGCGCCGTTGCGAACAAGATTGGTGACAAGAATGCGTCCGCGGGCCCAGTCGCCTTCGAGAAACGCGTCGCGGTATTGCTCTGGGTAGACGTGGTGCTGATAGAACTCGACGCCCACCGGGGAACCGCGGCCGAGGTCGCGAACCGGAGGCAGGGTATCGAAGAAGTAGTCGGGAAACTTGCCGGAACCGGTGCGCCAGCCATAGTCGCCACCGGGGACCGCGTGGACGGTGCGGACGCCGCGGTACCACGGCATGTTGATGTCCCATTCCATGTCGGAATCGAAGGCGAAGAGTTCGCCGTCGCGGTTGTAGGCGTGATTGTAGGCATTGCGGAAGCCGCCGAGCAGGATCGAGAAGTCGCGCTTGTCCTCGTTCCACCGCACGAGAGTACCGCCCGGGGCCATGATTCCGGCGGCGTGGCCGCGGGCATCCATGTAGCGTTCGAGCAACTGCCATTCCTTTGAGCCGCGCAGGGGGGATGCCCCGTCGATGCGGTCTTGCGGGACGGCGGTATGGTTGCCGAGCATGATGGTTGGGGCGCCATCGGGACCGCGGCGAATGTCATGCGGACCATGCTCGCCCATGTCGCGTTCGAAGGGGCTGAGCAACTCAAAAGTGTCGGCCACGTCGTCGCCGTCGGTGTCGGTGAGCCTGTAGAGTCCGGGCAGGCTCTCGGCCGGGTTGTCGGCGGTATTTTTTCCAATGGCGTAGAGTGTGGGTCCGTCGAACCACATGCCTTGGATGGTGTGAACACGGTCAGAGAAAACCTTTTGCGATTCGAAGAAACCGTCTTTGTCGTTATCGAGGAGGATGGTGGGGTTCTTGCGTTCCTTGGCGACGACGGGGCGGCCGAAACTGTCGAAAGTAAACGCGACCAGAGAGCCGACGTCTTCGGACTTCGCCGCCGCCTCAATGGTGAAGCCGGAGGGCGTTTGGAAGCGGGACTGACCGGCTTGCTGGGACGACTGGCAGGAAAGCGCGAGTAGAGCGACACCGAGGGCGCAGGGGTATTTCATTGATCTTGTCCTTTCCATTTTAAGCGTTTCGCAATGAAGCTTTCTGGCGATGGCGCCCGGCTGGTGTGAGACTTTCCTATACTTGAATTCGTAGCTTCGCTTGAACAAAATCCGTGAAGGTTCCGGCTTTGAATAACACGGGGCAAATTACGCAACTTCTGAGGGAATGGCGAAACGGCGAAGATGGCGCCGGCGATCGGCTGATGACGCTGGTGTACGAGCAATTGCGGGTACTGGCCAGCCGGTCACTCGCTGCCGAGAACCCCGGCCATACTCTCAACGCGACGGCGCTGGTTCATGAAGCGTTTCTACGGTTAAACGGCGCGGCGGTGGATTATCAGGACCGCATCCATTTTTACTCAGTGGCCGCGCGGGTACTTCGCCGCGTCCTCATCGACCATGCAAGAGGAAGGCAGCGCGTCAAAAGGGGAAACAACCCCTTCCGTCTGGAGTTCGACGATGCCGTTCTCGTGACCAACGAGGCCCCCGAGACGCTCATCGCTGTTCACGAGGCCCTCGATCACTTGACCGCCATCGATGAGCGGAAAGCGCACATTGTCGAATTGATCTATTTCGGGGGGCTCGATCACGATGGCGCGGCGCAAGTGCTTCGCATCAGCCCGGCTACACTGCGGCGCGATCTCAGACTGGCTCGCGCGTGGTTGGTGGATCATCTTCAAGCCCCGAATACACAGAGGGCGCCGTGACAACGGAAGAGTGGCAACAGCTACAGGTTGTAGTCGATGCGGCGCTCGATTTGGCGGCGCCGGCGCGCATTGCCTATTTGAAGGAGGCGTGCGGAACAGATACGGAACTGTTTCACCGCGCAGAGCGGCTGGTGGCCGCGCACGAGTCCGACGCTCTGCTGGAAGAACATGCATTTCGGTGTCAGCACCGAAGCGCCGGATCGAACGGCGCGATCGAGCATATCGGGAGCTACCGGACGACGCGTGTCATCGGCCAGGGCGGGATGGGCGTTGTGTACGAGGCGCATCAGGATCATCCAAAGCGCACGGTTGCATTGAAGGTGATCCGCGCCGGCGCGATGACGGACGAAACGGTACGGCGTTTCGAACGGGAAATAGAGGCGCTGGGGAGGCTGCAACATTCCGGAATCGCGCAGATATTCGAGGCGGGTACGGCCGATACCGGCGGCGGACCCCAGCCATACTTCGCGCTCGAGTACGTGGATGGAAAACCGCTGCTGGCGCATTGCGATTCCAAGAATCTCCCGGTGCGGGCGCGGTTGGATTTGATGATCCAAATTTGTGACGCTGTGGATCATGCGCATTGCCGGGGGGTGATTCACCGCGACCTGAAGCCCAGCAACATCCTGGTGGATTCGGCGGAGCGGATCAAGATTCTGGATTTCGGCGTGGCGCGGCTTGCCGATTCGGACAACGCGACGCGACAGACGGAGGCCGGCCAGTTGGTGGGCACGCTCGCGTATATGAGCCCGGAGCAAGTGTTGAGCGACGGCTCGAAGATCGATGAACGAAGCGACGTGTATTCCCTGGGAGTGATTCTCTACGAGATGCTCTCCGGGCGGCTGCCGTACGAACTGCGCGGGAAGGATCTGCCGGAAACGGCGCGGCTGATTTGCGAGGACGATCCTGTGCGGCTCAGCACAACCAACCGGGCGTGCCGTGGGGATTTGGAATCGATCGTGGTAAAGGCGCTGGAGAAAAGCCCGAACCGGAGGTATCGGTCGGCGTTGGAGATGTCAGCGGATTTGAGGCGGCACCTGAGCGATCTGCCGGTGCTGGCCAGGCCGTTGAGCGCGACGTATCAAATGACCAAGTTCGCAAGGAGGCATCGGGCGCTGGTGGCGGGCGTGGCGGCGGCG
>JBGSME010001024.1:0-7146 GCA_041740335.1 Bryobacteraceae bacterium
GAAATCGTTTTCGATGCTCGAGCCGGGGTAGCGGATCGCGTCACCCACTTCGAAGCCGGAGGCGACGATGGGAGTGGGCCATTCGGCGAAGACCTTTTGGGCAGCGGCGATGTCGGCTTTGATGTTGAATTCGGGATCGCCCGAGGGAAAGGCTCCACCCATCACGGAAAGGAAGCGAACTTTGGCTTCGATGATGGGCCGGGCGCCGGGAACTTCGAGCAGGCGAGCGAGGTTGGTGGCGGGGCCGATCATTACGACGACGGCGTTTTTGTCGTGCTGCGCGGTGAGGGCGTTGCGAAGGAGGGCCGGGACCTCGGCGGTATCATTGAGATGATGGATGCCGTGATCGTAGGCCAGGGATCCATCGGGTTTCTTCTTGCCGAGGACGGCGTCCATCATGGCGGTGTCTTCGGGCATTTTTCCATCGACGGAGAGACCGACGGGAAGGGTTCGACGGAAAGAGCCGAACGAGCCACTGACTGCGCCGGCATAGAAGCGGCCGATAACTTCGCAGAGTGCGGCTGACTTGAGACTCGCTTTGCTCGACGAGACGGCGATGATGCGGGTTTCGTCTTTGCCTTCGAGCCCGTATAACAGGGCTAGGGCGAGGACATCGTCGATGCTGTTACCCATGTCGGTGTCGACGATGACACCGACGGGCGGTTTGCCTCTGTCGCCGAACTGCATATTCCTGCTCTTTTAGCTTATCGTATCGGCAACGTTGCGGACGTACCACTCGTAGGTAGCGGCGACGCCATCGCGGAGGGGCCGTTGGTGACGCCAGCCGAGTCCGTTCAATTTTGTAACGTCGAGGAGTTTTCGCGGCGTGCCGTCGGGCTTGGTGGTATCGAAGACGATCCTGCCTTTGAAGCCGACGGCTTCGCCGACCAGAGCGCCGAGTTCCGCGATGGGGATGTCTTCGCCTGTGCCGACGTTGATGATTTCGCCGCTATCGTAGTTCTGCATCAGGAACAGCGCGGCGTCGGCAAAGTCATCGACATGGAGGAACTCGCGGCGAGGAGTACCGGTGCCCCAGAGGGTGACTTCGGGAGCGTTGGAGGACTTGGCGTCGTGAAATTTTCGAAGCAAAGCGGGCAGGACGTGAGAACTCTCAAGGTCGAAGTTGTCTTCAGGACCATAGAGGTTGGTGGGCATCAGGCTGATGACGGGAAAGCCGTACTGTTTTCTGTAGGACTGCGCCATGACGATGCCGGCGATTTTTGAGATGGCGTAGGCCTGGTTGGTCGGTTCGAGGGGGCCGGTGAGGAAGTAGTCTTCACGGATCGGCTGCGGGGCCATCTTCGGGTAGATGCAGGACGACCCGAGGCAGACGAGTTTGGCGACGCCGTGGCGATAGGCGGCGTCGATGACGTTGGCCTGGATGAGGAGGTTGTCGCGAATGAAGTCGGCGGGATAGGTGTTGTTGGCGAGAATGCCCCCGACCCGGGCGGCGGCGAGGAAAGCGAACTCGGGCCTGGTTTCGGCGAAGAAGCGGTTGACGGCGTCCGGGACGGTAAGGTCGAGTTCCTGGCGGGTGCGCGCAACGAGATTGTGATAGCCGCCGGCGGCGAGGCGGCGGACGATGGCGGATCCAACGAGCCCCCTATGCCCGGCGACGAAGATGCGGCTATCCAGATTCACGCTTCGCCTCGATCAGCTTACGTTGGCCGGGATCGGGGTGGGGTGGCCGGAGTCGCGAAGGGTGCGTTCGCGGAGGGCCAAGGCGATGTCGCTATCGACCATCGTCTTCACCAGCGTGTCGAAGCTGACGCGCGGATGCCATTGAAGAACGGAGCGGGCTTTGCTGGGATCGCCGAGGAGGTAGTCGACTTCGGTGGGGCGAAGGTAGCGCGGATCCATTTCGACATGGCGCTGCCAGTCGAGGCCGGCGTGGCCGAAAGCGGCCTCGACGAACTCGCGGACCGAGTGCGCTTCGCCGGTGGCGACAACGAAGTCGCCGGGCTGCTGCTGTTGGAGCATGAGCCACATGGCTTCGACGTAGTCGCCGGCGAAGCCCCAGTCGCGGCGGGCGTCGAGGTTGCCGAGGTAGAGTTTGTCCTGCAGTCCGGCGCGGATGCGTCCGACGGCGCGAGTAATTTTGGGGGTGACGAAGGTCTCGCCGCGGCGAGGCGACTCGTGATTAAAGAGGATGCCGTTGGCGATGAACAGGCCGTACGCTTCGCGATAGTTGACGCAAAACCAGTGGGCGGCCACCTTGCTGACCGCGTAGGGGCTACGGGGATAAAAGGGAGTGGCTTCGTTCTGCGGTGGAGCGGTTGCGCCGAACATTTCCGAAGAGCCTGCCTGATAGAAGCGGACCGGATGGCCGGTGCGTTCGCTGTAGTCGCGAACAGCTTCGAGGAGGCGGAGGGGGCCGAGTGCGGCGCAATCGGCGGTGTATTCGGGCTGTTCGAAGCTGATCTTGACGTGGGACTGCGCACCGAGATTGTAGACTTCGTCGGGATTGACGCGCTCGAGGATGCGCCGGAGACCGGTGCCGTCGTTCAGGTCGCCGTAGTGGAGAAGAAGCCGCGAAGTCGCCTCGTGAGGATCCGCATAGATATGGTCGATGCGAGAGGTATTGAAGTTGGAGCAGCGGCGGATGATCCCATGGACTTCGTATCCCTTCTCCAACAGAAGCTCAGCGAGATAGGAACCGTCTTGTCCTGTGATGCCGGTTATTAAAGCTTTTCTAGTGGGCATTCAAAAAAAGAGGCGAGCCCCCTCCGGGCGAAACCTTCTTTCGATCTTACCAGGATTTAAGACTGGACCCCACGGGGCGCGAGATCGAGGGGCAGGCCGTCGTGATGTATACTGAGGGCAGCGTATCTGGAAGCTAATTGGCTGATTTTCGCTTCGATGCGCCGGGAGGCGACGAGTGAGTCAGAACTGGCGAACGTATTTATTGGTACCGGGCGTTCTAGCGCTGTGCGGGCTGGCCGGTGGCGTGTTCGGGCCCGGCTTGGCGGACGTATCCGCCGCATCCAATGAAACCGAAGTGAACAGCTCGATCAAGACCTTCAGCAAGGTCTACGATTTGGTGGAGCAGAACTTCGCGGAGAAGTTGGAGGCCGACAAAGCGATCTACCGTGGAGCGATCCCGGGGATGTTGCGGACGCTCGATCCACACTCGAGTTTCTTCGATCCCAAAGATTTCAATCAACTGCGCGAGGACCAGCGCGGACACTACTACGGCGTGGGAATGACGGTTGCGCCGAAGAACAACCGGACGATGGTGATTGCGCCATTTCCCGGATCGCCGGCTTATAAGGCTGGCATCCGTCCGGGCGACGTGATCATGCTGGTGAACGATAAGACGACGGAGAATCTGCGCACCGACGAGGTGGCCGATCTGTTGCGTGGTCCGAAAGGGACGCCCGTTCAGGTGGTGGTGTCGCGCGAGGGCGTGACCGATCAACTGACGTTCAACATCATTCGCGACGAGATCGAGCGAAAGAGCGTGCAGGACGCGTTCTGGTTGAAGCCGGGCATCGCGTATATTGATGTGGAGCAGTTCAACGAAAACACGTCGAGCGAAGTGGAAGCCACTTTGAAGCAGCTCGGGGAGCGGAACATCCGCGGCCTGGTGCTGGACCTGCGGAGCAATCCGGGCGGGTTGCTGAATGAAGGCGTGGCGGTAGCGGACCGGTATCTCGAGCGCGGCCAGACGGTGGTGAAACACAGCGGGCGCGCGTCACCGGAAAAGAAATATGAAGCGCGGCACGGCGACATCGGGCGGACGTATCCGATTGTTGTGCTGGTGAACCGGTATTCGGCTTCGGCGGCGGAGATTGTGGTGGGCGCGCTGCAGGATCACGACCGGGCGTGGATTCTCGGGGAGAATACGTTCGGCAAAGGGCTGGTGCAGACCGTCTACCCGATGACGGAGAACACAGGGCTGGCTCTAACGACGGCGCGTTACTACACACCGAGCAACCGGTTGATCCAACGCGATTACCAGAACACATCGTTCTTCGACTACTATTACCGGAAGAATCTGGAAGGCAAGAACATGAACGATGTCGGGCTGACCGACACCGGACGGAAGGTTTACGGCGGCGGTGGAATCGCGCCGGATGAGAAGTGGGAAGAGCCGAAGGGGACCAAGCTGCAGGCGCAGTTGGTGCGCGGCTATGCATTCCTCAACTTCACGACGCATTATCTGACTACGCATCAGGCGAGTTCGATCCGCAAGGATTGGACGGCGGACGATAACGTGATCCAGGAATTCAAAGCGAAAATCACCAAGGACGGCATTGAGTTCACGGAAGCGGAATTCGCGGAGAACCTGGATTGGATCCGGCAGCAGATCCGGCGGGAGTTGTTCGTTTCGGTGTTCGACATTGAGGAATCGCGCAAGATTACGGTTGAGGGCGATCCGATGGTGCAGCACGCGATCGAGTCAATGCCGAAAGCAAAGGAATTGCTGGACAAGGCCAGGAGCATGCTGGTACAGCGGCGCACACCTCGCCGCTAGGCGCGGGCGCATTCGTTCTATTTTGACCCACGATAATTTCGGCGCTCCCAGCGCACAAATCACGGTGCTCGACGCGGGCGGGCAATACTGCCATTTGATCGCACGGCGGGTGCGTGAATTGGGCGTGTACGCCGAGGTGCGAGCCTCAGAGACGCCGGCGGCGGAATTGCAGGGCCGTAAAGGGATCATCATTTCCGGGGGGCCGAGCAGTGTGTATGAACCCGGCAGCCCGACGATGGATCGCGCGGTATTCGATCTGGACGCGGGAGTGCTGGGGATCTGTTACGGCCAGCAGTTGATGGCGCACCTGCTCGACGGCCATGTCCGCAAGGGAACGCGGGGCGAGTACGGGCAAGCGATGCTGACGGTAGAGCGTGCCGAGGGTGTGCTGGCGGGCCTTGCCGGGAGCGAGCAGGTATGGATGAGCCACCGGGATCAGGTGGAGGGACTGCCGGAGGGATTCGAGATTTTCGGGTCCACCGACACGTGTCCGGTGGCGGCGATCGGGAACGCGGGCAGCCGGCGGTACGGTGTGCAGTTTCATCCGGAAGTAGTGCATACGCCGAGCGGGCAAAAAATCCTCGAGAACTTCGTTTTTGGCGTCTGCGGATGCGAGCGTGATTGGGATCCGCGCGGGCGGATCCCGCTAGTCGAAAAACAGATCCGGGAAGTGGCGGGCGAGCGCAACGTCTTCTTTTTTGTCAGCGGAGGCGTGGACTCATCGGTTGCCTACCGGCTGTGTCTGGACGCGTTGGGCCCGGAGCGGGTGCGAGGGGCGTATGTGGATACGGGCCTGATGCGGGAAGGCGAAACGGATTTTGTGCGCGAGGCGCTGCAGGTAGAGATCGTGGACGCGCAAGCGCCGTTCCTGGACGCATTGGCCGGAGCGGTGGATCCGGAGACGAAGCGCCACATCATCGGTGAACAATTCGTTACGGTGCAGGATCGTATTCTCCAGCAGGGGCACTATCTGGGCAGCGATTGGATTCTGGGGCAAGGAACGATTTATCCGGACACGATCGAATCGGGGGGCACGGCCCGCGCGGATGTGATCAAGACGCATCACAACCGGGTGCCGGGCATTCAGAAGCTGATCGACGAGAAGCGGATCATTGAGCCGCTGGCGACATTCTACAAAGACGAGGTCCGGGAAATCGGCCGGGAGCTTGGGCTGCCGGGCGAACTGCTGGACAGGCATCCGTTCCCGGGACCGGGCCTGGCGATCCGGCTGCTGTGTTCGCATGAAGATCACCCGATCGAGAAATTGGACGAGGGCTGGCTGATCCCGGTGCATTCGGTTGGGGTGCAAGGGGACTTGCGGAGTTACCGGCCGGTGCTTGGGATCGAGCCGCCGTGGGATGTGCGGCAAGCGACGGAGATCATCAACCGGACAACGCGAGCCAATCGCGTGATTGGGCTGGCCGGGGGGGCCGCGCTCGGGAGCCTGCGGGTGCATCGGGCAACGTTATCGGCGGACCGGCTGGAACGGCTGCGAAGGGCCGACGGGATCGTGCGGCGGCTGAGCCACGAATCGGGATTCGATAACGCGGTATGGCAATTTCCGGTGGTGCTGATCCCGGTGGGCGGCGAACAGAATCGGGATTCGGTGGTGCTGCGTCCGATCCACTCGGTGGACGGAATGACGGCGCAATCGGTGGTGATGGATTCCGGGCTGCTGGAGGCGATGGTGGCAGAGTTGTTGGCGGTGGAAGGGGTGGCGGCGGTATTTTACGATCTGACGCACAAGCCGCCGGCGACGATCGAGTGGGAGTAGGGAGTTCCTCGCTCACTCCCAAGGCGGCTTCGACAGGATCTCCCGCGCACGTTCGCCGCGAGTGACGCCGTCGCCGGTGTAGGTATCGATCCGGCGAAAGAATGTCTCTCGATCGGCGGCGTTTTCGAAGCGCACAACGCCGGACTGTTCCAGTATGCGCGCTTCGGCGGCGAACCCGTCGGTGGCGAGGTGGAATCCGAAGGCCGAGAGAACGAGCCGGCCGCCGTGCTTGTTCCACAGATAGCGGTTGACCTTAAATCCGACCACCAGAGCCTGGACCCATTCCTCGTCCAGTTTTTTCCGCGACCCGGATTGACTGGCGCTTCCGGTTGAGTTTCCCGGCGCGGCGGCGTTCCATTTCTTCCGCATGGCTGCCAACTCCGGCGCGGCCGGCTCGATCCGATTCCTGCGCGCGATTTCGTGGACGAGTGCACGGTCGATCAAGTTGCCTGATGTTGTGACGTTGATCCTCAGCACGCGCTCCTGCGCGGCGCAGTGAAAGGCTGCGCCCAACGTAGCCAGCGCGAGGCAACTAGCGATCAACTTGGGCAATGTACCAAGCCTCCAAGTCCGTTTGTTTCAACCGGGACGGCCGTCCATGTCGGCGAGGCTATAGCCGGCGCGAAGGAGTTGCTCCTCGCCGATGCCCACCAACTCGCATTCGTCGAGAAACGTTTCCTGTTTGCCGGCGGCGAACTGATAGTGCCACCACTCGGTGCGCAGGTAGCTCGACTCCCAGCCGGGCTGCGCCGGGATCCGTTCGAAGCCGCCTTCGCTTTCGAGGATGGCGGTGAGATCGAGAAACCAGCCGCCGGGATTGGGCAGCGGGCGCGCGGAGTAGCTCCAGCACGCAAAGGAGCCGGGGGCGTGATAGACACCTTGGGAGCCGTTCTGC
>JBGSME010001025.1:0-3657 GCA_041740335.1 Bryobacteraceae bacterium
GAGTGGGACACATTGGAACTGGAGGGCGTAACCTCGATCCGGGACCTCGAGACGCACTATCAGATCGAACTGCCAACCGGCACGGGATTTGAGACTCTCGCCGGATTTCTGTTGTTTCGGCTTGGGCGGATTCCGGGCGAGAACGAGATCGTGGAGGAAGGCGATTTACGGTTCACGATCGTGGAGATGGAACGGAATCGCATCGCGCGAGTGAGGGTGGAAAAGCGCGAAGCGGCCTCGGCCTGAAACACGCCTGACATTCGATGTGGATATGCTGTTTCTCATGCGCATGAGATTCGGTGTTGTGATTCTTGGTTCGGTGCTTGCCGCCCTGGCGCAGGAGTCACCGCACAAAACACGGAAGGTGATCTTCGTGATGTCGGACGGCCTCCGGTGGCAGGAGGTGTTCCAAGGCGTGGACGAGGCGCTGGTGAACAAGGAAAGCGGAGTTCGCGAAATCGATGCGATGCGCGCGGCGTATTGGCGCGAGACGCCCGAGCAGCGTCGCGAGGCGCTGATGCCGTTCCTATGGAGTGAGGTGGCGCGAAACGGACAGATCTTCGGCAATCGAGAAGCCGGATCGGATGCATACGTCACCAACGGGAGGAACTTTTCCTATCCCGGATACAACGAAACGCTGACCGGATACGCCGACGATCGGATCGACAGCAACGATAAGAAGTACAACGCGAACGTCACGGTGCTCGAGTGGCTGCATGGCAAGGAAGCGTATCGGGGCAAAGTGGCGGCATTCGGAGCGTGGGATACCTTTCCGTGGATCATCAATCAGCCTCGCGCGGGCTTTCCGGTGAACGCGGGTTACGAGCCGATGGCGATGACTCCGATGACGGCAACGATGGAGCTGCTGAATACGCTGAAGGCGGAGTCCCATCGCGACTCAGCCGCCGAACCGATGGACGCGCTGACGTTTCATACCGCCTTCGAATACATGAAAGCGCAGAAGCCTTCCGTGCTGTACCTCTCGTTAGGCGAGACCGATGAGTGGGCGCATGCGGGCAAATACGAGGAGTACATACGCGCCGCGCATCGAGTGGATCACTATCTGAAGACGCTCTGGGAGCAGGCGCAGAGCATGCCGGAGTACCGTGGTGTTACGTCGCTGGTGGTCACGGTGGATCATGGGCGTGGCCGGGCGCCGGTGGAGTGGAAGAGCCATGGCGCGAAGATCGCGGAGACGAAGTACATCTGGATGGCGTTTCTCGGACCGGACACGGAAGCGAGGGGCGAGCGAACGAAAGTGAAAGCGGTGAAGCAGAATCAGATCGCGGCGACGATTGCGGCGCTGCTGGGCGAAGATTACAAGGCGGCGGTTCCGAAGGCGGGCAAGCCGGTGAAAGACGTTGTGGGGCGATGAGCCCGGGTCAGTTCGTTTTGAGCATGTAGCAGAACTTCTTTCGATCCGAGGGAGAAGGCCACTTGACGTGATTTGCCGATAGCGCTGCCTCTTCGTCTTTTCGGGTGGCTGCGCTGCTGTCGTAGGTAACCAAAAAGTGTCCGCCGGCGATCCGCCACTTACCCTTGATTCCGTACATCGCGACGAAAGTACCGTCGGGATTCACGGTTACACGCTTCATGAGTCCGGCTGTATTGCCGTCGGCTGACTTTTTTGAAAAGGCCTCATCGAGCATCCAGACTCCGGCCACTGTTTGCGGCGTCAGTGCATTGAGGGCCACGGCGGAGGGGCTAGGCGCGGGGGCGGCGTTAGTGGAGTTTGCCGAAGGTGCGATTGGCGCGGCCGCAGCCACCGGGGCACGGGAGGGTTTGCCGGGCAAGGCATCGGGAAGGCTATACTCGGCGCGGGCAGCGTTGCGAAACTTCAGATCGGTGGCGAGCAGTTTCATTCCGGTTGCACCTTTTGGAACCGGAAAGAAGCCTACCCATGGTTTGGTGGCGCCGGCGGGAACTTTGATCAGCGCGATGCCGGTACCCTGCGGCTGGTAGATCACGGTGCCGCTGCCGTCGTTTTTGTACTTGTTTCCAGCGCCATCCTCGAGCCACAGGAAAGCGCTGGTCAGATTCCGATCCTGAGCGGCCTGGTTGGTGACCGTTCCTTTGATCACGACGTAGACATGGTTGGGGGGCGCGGGCTTGGCGGCCGCGATGTTGGAGAATCGCGATTGTGTCCACGCCTTTGGAAGCTGCTCAACGATCATGATGCCGGTGAGTTCATACTTGGCTTCTCCGGCGGGAAGCAGGTGTGTCTGAGCCAAAGCCGATGGGCCGGCGCACACGGCCAGCATCGCCACGGTGAAGATGTGTTTCATGGGTCCTCCGATTCGAACAACAGATATCCGGGCGACAGAGACGTGGAACTACTGGCAGCGTTGAAAGCGCGTATAGTTGAGCCGCACGCCGGATGGCTTCTGGTAGCCGCGCCCATCGAATGTCTCGGTGTAAGTAAAGCCGTGCTGCCGGCACAGGGACTCGGCGGGTAGTTTGTAGAGGACGAAGCCGTCCTTGTAGCGGTAGAGGGGAATTCCGAGGGCGTTTTTGTGGATCTTGAAGGTGGCATGGCTCATGACGGTTGCGCGCACCGCGCCGCCGGGGTGGGCACGGGGAACCTGTGCGCGGGCTAACGCCTCCGGCGCGGGGTCATGAGGACCAGCGGCGGGGAACTGCCATCGTGGGGCGAGGCGTTCGATCTCGGTGCGCAAGCCGCCGATGGCGGGGTCGAAACGGGCGAGCAGGTCATCCACGGAAGTGATTCCGGCCTGATCCATTTGCGGCTGATAGCGCTTGCGGAGTTCGTTGCGCAGAGTTTCGCGATCGACCATGACGACCTTCAGGACGTCTTCGTTGGTGGCCAGAAACCCTTCGCGGGATTCGAGATCTTTCTTCAACTGTGTGAACTGGCCGATCGCCACGTCAAAACCGCTGGCCATCATACTCTCGGTGCTCTTGCGAAGCAGGGTTTGGCGATTGGCGGCCGTGGCGCACCACAGGGCAGGGTCCAGGGCGGGGTTGGCGGGATGTTTTTCGTTGACAACGGCGCGATATTTCCCTTTGCAGCCAGCGTCGACGGCCTCAAGTTCCTTGATGACCGCCTGCATTTCGGCCGTATCACCACCAATGGAGACGTCTGCTTTGGGGTCACGCTGCAAGGCGGTGAGCGGCCCGCCGCGGGAGACGAGTCCCTTGGACAAGTACTCCTCAACGAAATCGAATACCATCGCACGGAGTTGTTGCGGGTTCTGGCCGGAACCCGATAACGCATCATTGACTGTTTTGACGTATTGCATGAGGTCCGACACGCGAGCCTGCGCTGCTCGAACCTCGGGCTCACCGGAATCTCGGATCAGGAACCGCAACTCCCGGTTGCAATCTTTGGCAACACTGGCGGCCGACGCTAAGTGAGCTCGGACCGCAGCCTCATTGCCGCCGAAATCCCCGGCAGCGTAGGCAGTGTTTTTCGGAACGCCGTCGAGCGCAGCGTTCACCTCTTTCACGACTCGCAAGCCGTCGGCGGAAATGGCTGCCTCCACGGGCACACTCCCCAGTAATATCGCGAGCAACGCGACAGCAGTCAGGCGAAACATGTGGTATCCCTCCCCGGAATAGACCTTGCTAAAAAAGCTAGTTGAGTGAAGTATACAACGGGGAGGTTCGGGTGGGCGTGGGGGGGGGCTCGTGGGGTTT
>JBGSME010001026.1:0-2494 GCA_041740335.1 Bryobacteraceae bacterium
CGTCGCGTAGAGCTTCCTCTCAATCCGCCCGGCCTCGAACGCCAGCCGGCCCGCCTCCACTGCCAGCTTCATCGCTCGCGCCATCTTCATCGCGTCCCCGGCGCCGGCGATCGCCGTGTTCATCAGGATTCCGTCAAAGCCGAGTTCCATCGCCACCGCCGCGTCCGACGCCGTGCCGACCCCGGCATCCACAATCAAGGGAACGCTTGTGATCATCTCGCGCATGATGCGCAAATTCGCCGTGTCGCGAATTCCCAACCCGGATCCGATCGGCGCCGCCAGCGGCATCACCGCCGCCGCTCCGGCATCGATCAGCTTGCGCGCGTTCACCAGATCGTCGTTGGTATAAGGCAACACCACAAAGCCTTCGCTTGCCAGAACGCGCGTCGCCTCGATCAATCCCTGGTTGTCTGGAAACAGCGTCGCCTCATCGCCGATCACTTCGAGTTTTACCCAGTTTGACAGCCCCACTTCGCGGCCCAGCCGCGCCGTGCGGATCGCCTCGTCCGCCGTGTAACAGCCCGCTGTATTCGGCAGTATGAACATCTGCTCGCGGTCAATGTAGTCGAGCAGCGATTCCTTTGACCGGTCCGTGAGGTTCACGCGACGCACAGCCACCGTGACCATATCGGCGCCCGATTCCTCGTGGCATTGTTTCATCTCCTGGAAGGTGCGGTACTTTCCCGTTCCAACAATCAATCGCGAACGAAACTGGCGGCCGGCGATGGTGAGTGAATTTGACATGGGCTTGTTTACTTCTAAAGTGTACTGGACCGGACAACCTGTCCTCCACTGCCCGACGCGATGTCAATTGCCGGCCTGTGCAGCCCCTGTAAATGCTTGATTTTTCATTTGTCGCACTTTGGCAGGCCGTATGCATACCAAAGAGCATGATGACAAGCGCAAGCGACACCCAAACCAACCTCGCACTCCTGAATGAAACGCACGAGGCCGACGAGATCTTTGACGAGCCGGACGACAACGTACCTGTCCTCCTGCTGCCATCCTTCCTCGATTGGCGGGAGGTGTCCACCTGGCAATAATCCGATCCCGCCTGCCAGTGAGGCGGAGCCGTACACTGGGAGGAGATGAAAATCGAGACACTGGCGGTCCACGCGGGCCGGCATACCGACCCCGCTACAGGCGCTGTCGCCTCACCGATTTATCTCTCCTCTACCTACGAGCGCGATCCCGGCGGCGAATATCCACGGGGCTTCAGCTACTCTCGCGAGGACAATCCCAACCGGCGCTCCCTCGAAAAATGTCTCGCCGCGCTCGAGTCGGGCTCAGAGGCGCTTTCCTTCTCCTCCGGGCTTTCTGTTGTTGCCGCTATCGTCCAGGGGCTGGAGCCCGGCGATCATATTCTCGCCTCCGACGATGTCTACTATGGCGTTCGCAAGTTGATTCAGAATCTTTACGGCAAATGGCCCATCGACATCTCCTACGCCGATTTCTCGTCTCCGGAAAATCTCCGGTCCGCCCTGCGCCCGAGCACCCGCCTTATCTGGTTTGAGACGCCTTCCAACCCGCTCCTGAAGATTCTCGACCTCTCCGCGATCGGTGCCATCGCCCGTAAAACCAAAGCCATCACCGTCTGCGATTCCACCTTTGCTACCCCCATTCTGCAGCGGCCGCTCGATCATTCAATCGACATGGTGATGCACTCCACCACGAAGTACATCAACGGACATAGCGACGCTCTCGGCGGCGCGCTCATTACCCGCCACGGCAACTACCTGTTCGAACGCGCCCGTAAGTATCAGCGGTCCGCCGGCGCCGTCCCTTCGCCGTTCGAGTGCTGGCTCACGCTGCGCGGGATCGAGACTCTTCCGTGGCGTGTTCGCGCCCAATCGGCAAACGCCCTGACCATCGCCGAGTTTCTTGCCGCCCAGCCCAAAGTCGAGCGAGTTTACTATCCGGGACTCGCCACTCACCCCGGCCACCAACTGGCCGCTGCGCAGATGTCGGCCTTCGGCGGCATGCTTTCGTTTCAGGTGCGCGGCGGTGAAGCCGAAGCGATGGCGGTGGTGGCTCGCGCCAAGCTGTTCATCCGCGCCACCAGCCTCGGCGGTACTCATAGCTTGATCGAGCACCGCGCGTCGGTGGAAGGCCCAGGCAGCGCCACTCCGAAGAATCTCATCCGCGCTTCGATCGGCCTTGAGCATACTGACGATCTGATTGCCGATCTCGCCCAGGCCCTGGCATGATCCACCGCTTGCTCATCGCCGCTCTGCTTGCCGGGGTTCCCGCCGCCGCCGCGCCGCCCCGGATCGTATCCACCGGGCCGGCGATTACTGAGATCCTGTTCGCCCTGGAACTGGGGCCATCCGTCGCCGCGGTCTCAAACTACTGCAACTACCCGGAAGCGGCCAAGCGTCTGCCCAGGATCGGCACCTACCTCGATCCGAATCTCGAATCCATCGCCGCTCTCCGCCCCGGTCTGGTCATCGTCGAGCGCCTGCCCAACAACGCCATCCCGCAAATGCAGCGGCTC
>JBGSME010001027.1:0-2518 GCA_041740335.1 Bryobacteraceae bacterium
GGCGGCTTCGGTATGTTCTTTGATCGCTTCAACGACGATCAGGTCATCATCTTCGTCGAACAGCCGCCCAACGTCATCACCTCCAGCGTCTTCAACTCCACCATCCGCGATCTACAGGGCGCCACGCTCAATCAAGGGCCCACCAACACCAACTCGATCCAGCGCACCTACGATCCGCCCACCGTCTACAACTGGTCCTTCGGCGTCCAGCGTGATGTCGGCTTCGGAACTGTAGTCGACGTCGCCTACGTCGGCAACGTCGGCCGCCATTTACTCCAACGCCGTTCCCTCAATGCCACTCCCTACGGCACTAACTTCCTGCCTACATCGATCGACACCACTGTCAATCGCCCCCTGCCCGTCAACTTTCTTCGTCCCATTCGCGGCTTCGGCGATATCCAGTACGCCGAGTTCGCCTCGAGTTCGAACTACCACTCGCTGCAGACTCAGGTCAACAAACGCTTCGGTCGCGGCCTTACCTTCGGCGCCACCTGGACCTGGTCCAAGGCCATGGATCTCGTCGACGGCAACAATAACGCCGTCAACCCATACCTCGACTTCCGTATGCGCAACTACGGCAAAGCCGGCTTTGACCGTACCCATAACTTCACCACCAGTTGGAGCTACCAGACGCCGCAACTCAGCAAGCGCTGGAACAATGCCTTCTCCCGCTGGGTACTCGATGGTTGGGAGATTACCGGCATCACCACCATGGTCAGCGGCCAGCCGCTCGGCATCGGCTACAGCCTTGTCCAGGCAGTGGACCTCACCGGTGCCTCCGGCGCCGGCATCGACAGCCGCGTCATCCTCACCGGAAACGCAAACCTCCCCAAAGGAGAACGTACCCGCCTCCGCCATTTCGATACCAGCGTCGTCCGCCCCCCCGTAGCCTCGGACTTCGGTATCGGCAACGCCCCGAAGGATCCTATTCGCGGCCCCGGGATCAACAACTGGGATCTATCGCTGTTCAAGAACTTCCCCATCGGCGAATCCAAACGCCTGCAGTTCCGCTGGGAAACGTACAACAGCTTCAACCACGCTCAGTTCAATGCCGTCGACACGACGGCCCGCTTCGATGCGCAAGGCAACCAGGTGAACGGCCGGATGGGTCAGTACACCAACACGCTCGATGCCCGCCGCATGGTCCTCGCGCTCAAGTTCACTTTCTGATGCATCGCCCCAACCTGAGATGGGCGCGTGCGCAAGCGCAAAAATCTGGCCGGGGTCTCCTACTTCGGCCAGCCCAAATGCTTCCGTAAAAACGCGAACGTACCCTTGGCGTTGATCTCATGCACGCCATCGAAAAACTCGATCTCGGTTCGATCGCCAATTCCCATCTGCGTGTAGAACCGGCGAACTCGCGCGTACTCGTGCGCCACCCACGGGTCGAACCCGACCGGATCGTTGTGCCCCCTTTCCACCATGAATGGGCGGGGCGCCATCATCATCGCCAGATCGCCGTAGTTGAACGTGTTCCCCAAATCGAACTCGTACATCTCATGCTCGGTCGTAAACAGGAAACTCTCCGGACGTTCGCTCGACGCCATCTTGCCAATATACTCGCCAAAGTCTCCGGACGTAATGCACAACGCGTAACCATCAAGCAGCGGGGGAATTCGCGATGCCGTTTTCCCCCCATACGAAAGGCCGTAGTAGCCAATCCGCGTCGCATCCACGAACGGCAGCGTCGCCAGCCACTCGAGATGCCGCTCATGCTGCGCGGCGATGAACGAGAACAGTGAAAGCTTCAGCGGATTCGCTTTCCGCTGTAACATCCGGTACTGCTCCTCAAAGATATACGGATTCTGCGGCGCGTACACGATGTAGCCGAGATCGGCAAGCTGCGCCGCGAAATGCTTATAGACTGAATCGGCCCGCGCCGTTGGCGGCTCGATCAAATCCTGCGGCCGCCCCGCGCGGCCGTGCTGCGCCACAACCACCGGCCGCTTCTCCCCAGGCTTGAGATCGTTCGGCACAAGCAGGATCCCATACGCGAACACATCCGGAAATATGGGCAGCACCACTTCGTGCCCCTTCCACCGGGGATTCTCATAGATTGCTCTGGTTTGAGCCACCATCGGTTCGCTCGCCCGCGGCAGCTTCCCGATTACCTCTTCCCAAAAATCCCGGCGATACGCCGCGGTTGATTGCTTCCACTTCTCCGCCGTACTTCCGTCCGCCTTCGACCAGTAACGAGTGCGAGTCAACTCGGAATCGCGCACCATCCGCTGGACATGCGCATGCAAATCCTCAAACGCCATGCGCCGAAACCCAGGCAGCCGCGGAACCTGCCCCAAAGCCGCCAGCGGAACCTTCCATTCCGCAAGCAAGGCCGTAAGCGCGGAATCGGTCATCGCGCTGTCCCGGCCCAGCCGATCGGCTACCAACGTGATGTTCGCGCCCAGCAGCCGAGCACGCTCCACTTCCCCGTAAACCTCACCGAAACTGGGCGTCACGATCACTCCCGGCGCCGCGTCCGGCGCGCTCGTCGCCGGGGCCATCTTCACCATCCCGGCGC
>JBGSME010001028.1:0-4707 GCA_041740335.1 Bryobacteraceae bacterium
GGACCAGCGCTGGGTTCCGTTGCCCGGGAACGCATTCCCCGTTCCCTGCCGGAACTCCCGACGCCAACGGTGCAGCACGTTGGGATTTACCTCCAACGCTCGCGCCGCCTCGGCGATCGATACGCCCTGTTCCAGCCGCCTAACCGCCGCCAGCTTGAACTCTTTGTTGAACTGCCTTCGTGTGAGGCCCATGACTCAATTCTCCATTCATTGGATTTTGAGTCTTAACCGTTTGTCTCAAGAATGGGGGCAAGTCCAAAGGATCTCTTCAGCACCGGAGCCGGAGTTGTTGATGTAGACGCGGCGCTTGCCGACTCCTATCTCGCTCAGGGCGCGGCGCTTTCGCCGCGAGTCCTAGTGGCTGCCGACGGAAGTGTTGTTCTGGATTGGAATAGTGTGTCCGGCTATAACGTGGTTTGGGGCACGAATGTCGTGTGGGGTACCAATGTCGTGTGGGGTACCAATGTCGTTTGGGGAACGAACGTTGTCTGGGGCACGAACGTAGTCTGGGGCACTTCGTCGATGTCCGGATACAACGTGGTGTGGGGAACGTCGTCGCCGTGGGTCTCTTCGAACCTTGGGCCATCGGCGAATCAGGTAGGAGGATTGTCGGTGCTGGCCGACGGCGAGACCGACTTTTTCCGTGGCTGCGGTGGCGGTGGACTTCCCACGATGTGAGACCGTCGATCCGGGAAGAACATCGCACGCCGCCACTCGCTGGATCGACCACAGTGAGCGTAAGTGATCGCCAACCTGACGCCGAGCCGAATCCGTCCGCCGGAAGCGCCCGATAGCTAAGAGCCCATGACCGCAGCGAACAGGAGTGTGATGAAGACTCCAAAGGCAGCCGCCAATAAGAAGGCTGCGAGTGTGAACTTCAGCAAAAAGCTGAAAAGAGTCTCCGTCCGGGAGGTCATATGCATTCGTTTTTTGTCTTCCATTTGATCGTGGCGCCCGGCGGAGGAATCGGGTTCGAGGCCGCCGCCGGTCAACCACTTCATACGTGTTTGTGTTCGGTCCTTACCGGGTGAAGGCAAAGCCCAGGCCCGTAGTGTAAAGAAAGTCGTTCTTCTTGGCAGCCACGGGATTGCTCAAGTACCGGTCGCTGATCGACGCGTTCCAGGTGAGCCACTTAGTCAGCTTCGCCGACAGGCCGGCGTCGAAATTCTGGCGGAAGCTGTGGACCCGCGGGACCGGGCTCAATGTCGACCGGTTGTCCGCAGTCTTGTTAAGCGTATTGAACATGCGATAGCCCTGGAAAAGGCTAACCCGGCTATTGAGCGCGTAAGTGAGATCGTCGCCCCAGTAAGCGTCTGCCTTGTTAGTGGTAAACGCGGCTTTGGGCGCTGGGTCGAACTTCTCCCGGTTCCAGGCCATACCGCCAACCAGATCGAGCTGGCCGCGTTCGCTCTTCCAGACGGAGTAGCCGAAACCGGTGCCGAGCACCATGCGCAGATCGAGACTCTGGAATCGATCATATTCGTAGTCGTTGAACAGGTTCCAGAACAACCGCGGCCTGATGTTCCTGTTGAAGGCCCATCCGCCACGGACCGCCTCCGCCGTTTGCGCGCCCGCGCCGTTTACCGTCGCCGAAGCTTTGATGAGGTTGAAGTACACCGACGTCTTGTCGCTTCTGGTGACACGGGACGCGGTGATCGGGATGGCAAATGTCGAGGTGACGGCGTTGCCTTTGGTTCCGGCGATGCCGATATTGCCGCCGATCACCCAGAGGTCGGTGAGATGTGGCTTCAGCAGACGCTCATAGATGTGCTGTTCGTCGGCGTTGCGGAGAGCTTCCACTTGCGCAGGTTCCACCGACCGGGATTGCCCGCCGGACTGGATCTCAACGTTCCGTTCCGGTGTTACCGCCACCGTGCCCAGCACCGATTCTCCGCCGGTTAGTGCGACAGTGACAGGGGTGTCGGTCTTAAGAGCGGACACCTGATCCCATGGTATGGTCACCAGGCCTACATGATCGCTCTTGAACACCAGGTTTGTGGCGTCTTTCTTCACGACCGCGCCGGTTAGCCGGTCGCCATTCTTCAGGGTTACCTGGTCGGCGGCGATCGTGAGATCCACCGCCGCCAGGCATGCCCAGGCAATTAACAATGCACGTTTCATTGGTTCTCCTTTGGAATTCTGAGTAGCCGGATCCCTATGGGATCTCCGGTCGGACCACAGGCGCCGAGAAGCCGCCATCGCCGAGTACGGACTTCACCACTTCATGCGTGTCGAAGTAGACCTGCCAGTAGTTGTCGGTATGGCAGTAGGGGCGGATCGCCAGGACGCATCCGGAAGCGTTGTAGCCAAGGATCTTGATGTCCGGCTCGGGCAACCCGACCACGTTCTGAATCTTACCCACGCTGGCCGTGATTTGCGCCATCGCTTCCTTGATATTTACGCTGTGGGCCACCGGCGCCGTAATGTCCACCCGCCGGTACGAGTTGCTGCTGAAGTTCTGAATCGTTTCGCTGAATATCTTGTTGTTGCCGACAAAGGTTCGGACGTTGTCGGGCGTATTGATGGTGGTCACGAACATGCCGATCTCTTCCACGGTGCCCGTCATCGCGCCGGCGGTAACAAAGTCACCTGTACGGAACGGCTTCAGGAACACCAGCAGGGCGCCGGAGGCGAAATTGGCGAGCAAGCCGCCCCAGGCTGCACCGATCGCCAGGCCCAAGCCAGCCAGCAATGCGGCGAAGGTAGTGGTCTCGATGCCGAAGAAGCTCAGCAGTGCCACAACCAGGACAACGTTCAGGATCATCCGGAGCGTTGACGTAGCGTAGCCGATGACGGTTGGGTCGATCTTCTGCCGCGTCATGCTCTTCATGATCAGGTTCATAGCGAAGCCAATCAGCCAGCGGCCGATGATCCATACCGCGATCGCCTTGAACACCATGATCCCGCCGTCGATCAGTCTCGGAAGTGCCGATTGAAACAATTGGTCGTAGTCCATATTCCTTTTCTCCTTAACGTGGGGAACAGTCTTGCGTTGCCCAGGCACAAATGAGGGTGCACGGCAGGTACCAAAGGGCTAGGGCCCAGCGCCAATTGATTCGAGTTGAGTTATGCCGATGTCTGCCCGAGGTGTCGAAGAATCGCTGTCGGCCCGCCGACGTCGTGTCGGCCCGCCGACACCGGCCGGCAGCTCAACGGATCCCGAGCTTCTCCATGCGTGAAATGAGGGTGGTCCGCTTCATGCCGAGCCGAGCCGCCGCACCCTTGGCGCCACCAAGCACCCCGTCACAGGCTTCCACCGCCGCCAGAATTGCCCGCCTTTCCACGTCCTCTAGGGTGGTCCCCTCAGGCGCATGGCCTGGCGCCGATGATTTGCGCAGTTCGTCCACCGGAACCCGTAAGGTATCGTCGCGCGTGAGGATCACGGACCGCTCGATGCAGTTCTGTAACTCACGGATGTTGCCCGGCCATGGGTAGGCCACCAGCGTGGCCATGGATTCGGTGGGGATCGAGGTAATGCGCTTGCCCATCAAACGCGAAAACTCGATCGTGAAATGGCGCGCCAAACGGGGAATGTCGTCGATCCGCTCGCGCAGCGGCGGCACATGTATGGGGAACACGCTCAGCCGGTAGTAGAGGTCGGGCCGGAAGAGGTTCTCTTCCGCCATTGCCTTCAGGTCGCGATTGGTGGCCACCACCAGGCGGGCGTCGGTACGAATGGTCTGCGATGAGCCCAGCCGTTCGAACTCCTTTTCCTGCAGGACGCGCAACAGCTTCGGCTGCGTCTCCAGCGGAATTTCGGCGATCTCGTCCAAGAAGAGAGTACCGCGATTTGCCACCTCAAATCGGCCGGCCCGCTGGGAGACGGCACCGGTGAATGCGCCGCGCTCATGGCCGAACACTTCGCTTTCGAACAAGCCCCCGGGAATGGCCGCACAGTTGAGCTTCACGAAGGTCCCTTTGCTGCGCCTGCTGGCTCGATGAATTGCACGCGCCACCAGTTCCTTTCCTGTTCCTGTCTCGCCGTAGATCAGCACGGTTGCGTCTGTTTCGGCCACCGTGCGAATCTGGCCCAAGATTCGGCGCACACCCTGGCTGTCTCCTACGATCTCGCCATTGCGTAGTTCCTGCGTAATTTCTTCCTCGAGATACAGCTTCTCGCGCTCCAACGTCTTGTTGAGTTCCGCCAGCCGTTCGAGGGCCAGGGCATTTTCGAGCGATATCGCCACATCGCCCAGGATTTCCTCCACCAGAGTCGGGACGACGCGGCTCACCTCGCGAGTCGCCAACGTCATCGCGCCCAGCTTCTGCCGAGGGGTATAAAGCGGGAAGGTCCAGACGGTCCGGTAGCCTTCGCCGAGCAGCAGGTCCCGGGACATGCCTCCCAACGCTTCCAGATCTGTTGCCTGGAACATCTGAGACTTGCCCGATGTGAAGGCGATTCCCGCCGGGGTGCCGTCGAGCGGGAGTGTGATCCCTTCCTCGATCAGCCTTCTTTCGGCTCCACTATCGACAACCAGGAGGCGGAGCACCTCTTGCTCAGGGTCCCAGACTGAAAGCGACAGATAGTCGAACGGGAATAACGACCGCAGCGCGCGAGAGACCTCGAGCACCAGCGGCCTCAAATCGCGCACGGAAGCAACGGCGCGATTCACTTCGCGCAGCAGCCAGAGGTGGCTCCGGTCGGCAGCCGCTCGTCCCCGAACCAGAGCATCGCCTACGCACTGGACAAGGGGTTCCAGTGCGGAC
>JBGSME010001029.1:0-3782 GCA_041740335.1 Bryobacteraceae bacterium
GCGCACCACGCGCCGATGCAACTCGCCGACGGCCGCCTCTGGAACCTCGGTCAATTTCCGAAACAGCTCGATCTCATCGCTCTGCGATTCGTCGCCGCCGAAGCTGGAAACGTGCATCCGATCGGTGCGATAAACTGACCATCGAAGACAAGAGCATGGCATTCCGTCTCGAAGTGGCCTTCTGTTTCGCACTGTTGGCCGGGCCTTCCCTGGCCGAGGCCGAGGACGTCCGCGCCCTTCTTAGCACCTACTGCGCTGGATGCCACAGTGAAAAGCAACGGACCGGTGGCCTGAGTCTGGAGAAAGCGGACCCTGCGAATCCCGGCGTCGACGTCGAGTTGTGGGAGCGCGTGATCGGGAGGCTGCGTGCCGGCTCGATGCCGCCGCCCGGGCTGCCGCGTCCAAAGGCCGCCACGTATCGAACGATAGCCGAGTCGCTCGAGAACGGCATCGATCGAGCCATGGCGGAACGAGTCCATCCCGGCCGCATCGCCAGCGTGCATCGCCTGAACCGGACCGAGTACAACAACGCCATTCGAGATCTTTTCGCCTTGGAACTGGACGTCAAGCCCCAGTTGCCCGGCGACGAAACCGCCGACGGGAGCTTCGATAACTTCGCCGACGCGCTCTCGCTTTCCACCGCGCATCTGGAGCGTTACCTTTCCGTTGCCAGACAGGTGACCCGGCTCGCGGTGGGGTTGCCGCCGCCGAGCCCGAAAGTGGAGTCCTTCGCCATTCCCTTGCACGTGCTGCAAAACGACCGCCAGAGCGAGGATCTGCCGTTGGGGTCCCGGGGCGGAATCGCCGTGCGCCATTGGTTTCCCGTATCGGGTGACTACAGTATCGAAGTGCGGCTTCAGCGGCAGTACCAGGACTATCTGAAAGGGATGGGCTGGCCGCAACAACTGGAGATCCGGCTAGGGGAAAAGTTACTAAAGCGGTTCACCGTGGGTGGCGGCGCCAAGGGCCGCGCGGCGGGCGCAAGCTATGCCGGTGACGGCGAACCTGGCTACGCAGGCGACCCGGAGTGGGAACGGTACATGCAAGTGGAGGGCGATGCCGGGTTAGTGGTCCGCGTGGCCGTTAAGGCCGGTCCGGGCGTGGTGGGCGTGTCGTTCGTGCGCCAGATGTTTGAGGCCGAGGGGCTCCCGCAGCCTCTGCAGCGCGGCCGCGTGATTGCGAACGATCAGGTCTATATGGACTACGCCAACGTGGGTTCGGTTCAGATTGGCGGTCCGTACGGCCCCACCGAGTTGGCGAAAGATACTCCGAGCCGCCAGGCTATCTTTGCTTGCCGGCCGGCTTCAAAGGACCAAGATACTGAGTGCGCGCGAAGGATACTGGGCCGGATGGCGGCGCGAGCGTACCGGCGGCCGGCGAACCCGGCGGATGTAGATACACTGATGGAGTTTTTCGACGCCGGCCGGCGCGAGGGCGGCAGTTTCGACCACGGGATCCAGTTCGCGCTGGAGCGAATGCTCGTCGATCCGGACTTTCTACTGCGCATCCATCCGGATCCTGTTCCGGCGCGGCAGACCGTGTATCCGCTCAGCGACCTCGAACTTGCCTCACGGTTGTCGTTCTTTCTATGGAGCAGTATTCCGGACGACCGGCTGTTGATGCTTGCGGCGAAGTCCGACCTAAACGTGGGCGCGGAGACCAAGCGAATGCTCGCCGATCCGCGCGCGGCACAGGCGCTCGTCGAGGGCTTCATCGCGCAATGGCTCAACCTGCGCCGCGTGAGCGAATCGGTAGTCGATCCGGAGCGGTACCCCAACTACGACGAGAGCCTGCTCGAAGCGTTTGAGCAGGAAACGAAACTCTTCGCGGCAAGCATGCTGCGTGAAGACCGCGGCATCCCGGAGTTGCTCACGGCGGACTACACGTTCGTGAATGAACGCCTTGCCCGGCACTACGGCATCGCCGGCGTGTACGGCAGCCGCTTTCGCCGCATTCGTCTGCCGGACGCCGATCAACGCGGCGGGTTACTTGCGCAGGGAGCGATTCTCGTTACCACTTCATACCCGGATCGCACTTCGCCGGTCCTTCGCGGGAAGTGGTTACTGAATAACATTCTCGGGTTGGCGGTGCCGCCGCCCCCGCCCGGCGTAGATACCAATCTCGACACGAAACCCGGAGCGAAGGCAGCCACCATCCGTGAGCGGCTGGCCGAACACCGCCGGAATCCGGCATGCAACAGTTGCCACGTGGCCATCGATCCGCTGGGATTTGCGCTCGAGAACTATGACGCGATCGGCGGATGGCGCACGGTGGATGAATCCGGCCGGCCCGTGGATTCTACCGGCGAGACAGCCCATGGCGTAAAGGTGGAGCGGCTGCCGGGTCTGCGCGAATTGCTCTTGGCTGACCCGGAAGCCTTCCCGCGGACGGTCACCGAAAAACTGCTTGCCTACGCGCTTGGCCGGCGTTTGGAATACTACGATCAGCCGGTGGTGCGGAAGATCGTGCGCGATGCGACCGCCGGCGGCTATCGCTGGTCCGCGATTGTAGCCGGAATCGTCGAGAGCCCGCCGTTCCGTTTGCGCGCCAGCCGCAAGGATCCGGCCGGCGGAGGAGGAATTCGATGACGTTTCTGACAGGCAAGTCACTGCCTCGCCGAACGGTGCTTCGCGGAATGGGAACGAGCGTCGGGCTGCCGCTGCTTGACGCGATGCTGCCTGTGACCTTGCGGGCCGCAGCCAAACCCGCGCACCGCTTTCTCGCCTTCTACGTGCCGAACGGCATGGCGATGGAGTACTGGTCACCGCACTCGGAAGGCGCCGGATTCGCCCTCACGCCGATTCTCGAGCCGCTCAGCCCGTATCGGGACCAGATGCTCGTGCTCAGCGGCATCAAGGCCAACTGGAACTACATCCACGCCGGCGCGTCCGGCACATTTCTCACCGGGACACCGCGCGGCGGGCGCAACGAGATCGAGATCATTGCCGACGTTTCGATGGATCAACTGCTCGCCCGGCGATTCGCCACCGAAACGCAGGTCGCCTCGCTCGAACTCTCGATGGATCTACCGGCCAACGCAGGCGCATGCACCGGCAATCTGAGTTGCGCTTACACGCACACGTTGTCGTGGCGCAGCCCGACCCAACCGCTGCCGATGGAATGGAATCCGCGCGCGGTTTTTGAAAAGTTGTTCGGCGATAGCGGCAGTACGGATCGTTCCGCGCGAAATTTGCGCTTGCGCCAGCACAAGAGCCTGCTCGATTCCGTGAATGCGAAGCTCACCGATTTGAAGCGCGGCCTGGGGCCCGGTGACCGTGCCAAGCTCGATCAATATACCGAAGCCGTTCGCGACGTGGAGCAGCGCGTAAAAAAGGCGGAGGAGCAGCGCGAGGTGGACCTGCCGGCGATGGAGCAACCGCTGGGCGCGCCGCCGGTATTCGAAGATCATTTGGCCTTGATGCTCGATCTGCAGTTGCTGGCGTTTCAATCCGACCTTACGCGCGTGATTTCGTTCATGCTGGGCAAGGAGCAAAGCGCCCGGCCGTATCCGCAAATCGGCGTTCCCGAAGCGCATCATCCGCTTTCCCACCACAACGACATTCCGGAGTTGGTGGCACGCATGTCCAGGATCAACCGCTATCACACGGAGTTATTCGCGCAGTATCTTGCAAAGCTCCGTGGCACGCCGGATGGCGACGGCACACTCCTCGACCACATGACGATCCTCTACGGATCGGGAATCTCCAACAGCACCCGGCACTCGGGCGACAACCTGCCCCTGCTGGTCGTTGGCGGTGGAGCGGGACGGCTCAAGGGCGGCC
>JBGSME010001030.1:0-4641 GCA_041740335.1 Bryobacteraceae bacterium
GCCCTTGAGCTCCTCTACTTTCAGCCACGATGGAAAGCCGGACTTGTACCCGAAGATCGAGAACTGGCTCACCACCGGAACCTCGCGCTCTTCGCTGGCCGCGAAGACGGCCATCATCGCGTGATAGTCCGATTGCGTGAGCGGGTCGAACTTATGGTTGTGACAGCGGGAGCAGCCAAGAGTAAGTCCGAGAAAGACCTCTCCGGTTGTATCGACCACATCGGTGAGCCACTCGTATCGAACCTGTCCGCCAAACAACGCCGCCTCGTGATACGCCGGGCCGATCGTGTACATGCCCGTGGCGATACGCGCCGCAAGGTGCTGTTTCTTGACGTCCGGAATTTCGAAGCCGCCATCGAGGTCGAGATTGTCGGGCCATATTTCATCGCCGGCGATCTGCTCCTTCACAAACCGGTCATACGGCTTATCCCGCTGAAAAGAGTCGATGACGTAGTCGCGATAGCGCCAGGCGTTGGGAAAGTAGATATCGGTTTCAAAGCCGCCGGTATCGGCGTAGCGGACCACGTCGAGCCAGTGTCGGCCCCAGCGCTCGCCGTAGCGGGGCGATTCGAGCAGCCGGTCCACGAGCTCCGCATACGCTTGGGGCCGGTCATCCCTGACGAATCGCTCAATCTCATCGGCCGCTGGAGGCAGGCCGTGGAGGTCGTAGTAGACCCGGCGGATGAGCGTGCGCCTGTCGGCCGGCGGCATCGGGCGGAGGTTCTTTTCGCGAAGCTTGGCGGCAACCAGCCGGTCAATGGTGGTGCTGGGATTAGGGTCGGGCGACGAGGGCAGTTTCAGTTTGCGGAACGCCCACCATGAGGGCTCAGCCGGCGCCGCAATCGAAGAGGCGGCGCCCGCGTCAATCCATTGGCGCAGTGTTTCGATCTCGCTTGCGCTGAGAGAGGTCTTGCCCGGCGGCATCTTGAGCGGCCCGGTCTCGCTGACTTTTCGGATGAGCAGACTGCCACTGCCGTCGCCCGGCTTGATCGCCGGGCCGCGCGACCCGCCGTTGAGCATTGCGTCCCGCTGGCGCAGATCGAGCCCGCTCATCGCCGCGGCGCCGTGGCATCCGGTGCAATTGGCGTCGAGGATGCGCCGTGCGGACTCCTCTAGCGGCTGGGCTGCAAGCGGCAATACGGCCAGTAGACAGAGGGCGCGCATACCCTGATTATGGCGCAACCTGGAGGACTCTCCAGATGGCCCTTTACCGGCTGGTTGAGAGTTGGCGCCTGGATTCGTTAGCTCGTAACATGAGCGTGCTACACTGCGTCCGATCGAAAGGAGATTTGGACATGTCAACCATGGAAGTAGGCAACAAGCTCGTGGAGCTCTGCAAACAGGGCCAGAACTTACAGGCGATCGAGACGCTTTACGCCCCGGACATCGTCAGCGTGGAGGCGATGACTATGCCGAACATGCCGGCCGAGATGAATGGAATCGAGGCAATCAAAGGCAAGACCAAGTGGTGGCTCGAGAACCATGAGGTTCATTCGTCCGCCTGCGAAGGACCCTATCCGCACGGCGACCGCTTTATCGTGCGCTTCCAGTACGACGTGACTAACAAGCCCAGCCAGCGCCGCATGCAGATGGACGAAATGGCCCTGTTCACGGTGAAGGACGGCAAGATCGCTCGCGAAGAGTTCTTCTACGCGATGGGCTAGAGCAGCGCCGCGGTTAGTTTACATCCGGTCCAACATCGCGTACAAGGGCACCGCAACGGCTGCGTTGAGAACCCCGTACAGCAGCGTTTCCAGAAACCCGAGGGCGAACGGCTGCGCGAGCAAACTGCTCACCAGAACCCAGAACGTGAACTGGTGGAAGAAGTAGAAGAAACAGCTCACGACGAAACGAACGGCGCTATTCTCTACGTCAACGCGCTGGCTGAGCGAAGCGGCGAAGTATCCGACGAGCGTCTTCGAGATACCGAAGACGCCGAGCGGATTGTGCGAAAGCACATCTTGCGCGAGGCCCACAAAGCAACCGATCATCAGTCCGGTTACAGGCTCGCGCCGGAGGAGCGCGAAGTAGACGGTGACCAGCAGAGGGAGTTCGAGAAAGCCCAGTTGCCAGGCGAAGCGCGGCGCGTAGACCTGGAACAGAATCGCGAACATCGGGGCGATCACGAAAACAACCGGGCGAATTCGGCGGCGCCGGGGGCGGCCTCGCTGGCCGAGCAAATGATCCGAGAATTCTGTCATTGCTGTGCGGGCTGCAATGGGGAAGCCGGCGTGGCCTGGACAGCGGAGGGCTCGGTGTCGGGGGGGATGGTCTTCGTGGGCGGCGCCCCGGATCGCGCAGCTTTGTACCGCGCCAGAATGTCATCGGCGTCGGTATTGATTCCAGCCGGCGTCACCGGCTGAGCCTCCGGAACGGCGGTTTGCTCCGGAGGCGGGGCCGGAAGCATGTGGAACGGCTGATCCGGTTCCGCTTGTTCGGGGATCGGCTGATGCACACCCTCAAGCACGACGAGAACTTCTTCCAGCCCATTGTGCAGGCCGCTCGGAATGAGAAAGACCTCCTGGAAGAACATCTTGCCGGGGCGGACGAGGTGGACCCGGCCAACGGGCAGACCCTTGGGGAAAATCCGGTCGTCGCCGGAGGTATAAAACCACTCACCCACCGCGACCGGCTGTTCGTTCGGGATGTGTTCGACCAGCACGGAGCCATGGCCCTGCCCTTTAACCAGGCCATGGGTGCGTTTCTTGCCGGATAGCACGCCGGCGCGGAAACTGGGATCGGTAAGCAGGAGAACCTGCGCGCCGGACGCGTATGCCGCCGTTACCTTGCCGGCGATACCGTTTGGCGTGATCACGGCCATGCCTTTCTGGACGCCGTCCCGGGCACCACGGTCGATGATCACTTCCTGTGCTCCTCCGGTGACCATGCCGACTACGCGGGCCGCCAACAGGCGGTTGGGGCTGCTCTTCTGCAGCAGCGCCAGCGCTTTGGCACGGTCGGCGGTGCCGAGTTCGGTCTTCAGGAACTGATTTTCGAGGCTGAGGCGGTTCACTTCGCGTTTGAGGTCAACGTTACGGTCCTGCGCCTGGAGAAGGTCCGAATACCGGTCAAGCAGACCGAACGTGTTGGCATGAAGCGCTTCGAGGACTTTGGCTACCGGCACGTATGCAGCCACCGCCCAGCCGCGGATAGCGGGAACCTCCTGCCGGCTTTTCACCTGATAGGCGAGCAGCAGTAGTTGGGCGCCGAGCACGATCACCAGGACCGTGATGTTGCGGTATCGATTGAGGATCGATTCCATCTTTATCCCCGAATCATGCCCCGCCGAGGGGCGGCCGCGTGGAATTCCCAGCCACTCGAGTCTACTCGATCGCGATCCGGCGAAGCAGTTTGAACTCGGTGAGCATGCGGCCGGTGCCGAGCGCGACGCTGGCGAGCGGGTCCTCGGCGATCGAGACAGGCAGACCCGTCTCCTCCCGGATGCGCTTATCCAGATTCTTCAGCATCGCTCCGCCCCCGGTCAGCACGATGCCCTTATCGCTGATGTCCGCGCTCAACTCGGGCGGAGTACGTTCGAGGGCCACCCGGATGGCGTTCAAGATTGTGGCCACGCATTCCGAGATCGCCTCGCGGATTTCGCTATCGTCGATGGTGATCGTGCGCGGGACGCCTTCAATCAGGTTCCGGCCCTTGATCTCCATCGTGAGGGGCTTCTCAAGCGGATAAGCGGAGCCGACCTGCATCTTGATCTGTTCCGCGGTGCGTTCGCCAATCAACAGATTGTATTTGCGCTTCAGGTACTGGATGATCGCTTCGTCAATTTCGTTTCCCGCCACGCGGACCGAGCGGGAATACACGATCCCCGACAGCGAGATCACTGCCACGTCGGTGGTGCCGCCGCCGATGTCGACCACCATGTTGCCCGACGGTTCCGTGATTGGCAACCCGGCGCCGATGGCGGCCACCATCGCCTGTTCCACGAGATGGACCTCGCTGGCCTTGGCACGGTACGCCGAATCGATCACGGCGCGTTTCTCCACTTGCGTGATTTCACTCGGGACGCCGATCACGATCCGCGGATGCACGAGCAACTTGCGGCCGTGCGCCTTCTGGATAAAGTAGTTGAGCATGCGCTCGGTCACTTTGAAGTCGGCGATGACGCCGTCCTTCATGGGGCGGATGGCAACGATGTTGCCGGGAGTGCGGCCGAGCATTTCCTTGGCCTCGCGGCCCACAGCTTCCACTTCGCCATTGGTTTTGTTGATGGCGACGATGGACGGCTCGTTGACGACAATGCCACGCCCCTTGGCGTACACCAGCGTATTGGCCGTGCCGAGGTCGATGGCGAGATCGGACGAAAAAAGGCTAAAGATGGACCGAAGATTCATTGCTTCGTGCTGATTGGCCCCCGCGTGGTCCCACTACCACCGTAAGTGACTGAGATTATAGCCAAAACAAGCCCATATCAAGGTAGCACAGGCGCGGAGAGGGGGCAAGTTGCAATTGGAACGGGACGGTGCAGTGACCGCTAGAAGCTAGCGCCCTTCGCTGATCTCCCGGCCGAACAATTTCCCCGTGATCAGCCCGCTCTTCGAACTCCCGCCCTTCCAGAGATCCCATTTCGGGTCTGCGTAGCGATCGAAGAACGCGTGCAAACGGCCGCGCAGGTCCGCCTCGATG
>JBGSME010001031.1:0-2991 GCA_041740335.1 Bryobacteraceae bacterium
GCACAAACCCCTTGATCGCCACCCACTCCTCCGCCAGCACGTCCTGCGTCTTGCCGTGCAGCAGCGTCTCCATCGCCTGCCGGAACAAAAAACCAAGCCCCAAAATCGTGATCAGCAGGAACACGACAAACACAATATTCAGCCGGGCTCGCAGTCCAAATGCGTGCCGGCCCGCGCTCTCGCTCACACCAAGACCTTCTCCGGTGACCGGCTCGACCGGTCGTACATCTTCTCCGGCGACTCGATCATGTATCCCACTCCCCGAATCGTCTGAATCATCTTCGTCGGGTACGGATCGTCAATCTTCGAACGTAGGTGCCGGATGTAAACATCCACAATGTTCGTCAACCCGTCATAATCCACGTCCCAAACGTGCTCCACAATCATCGTCCGGCTTAGCGGCCGCCCTGGATTCCTCATCAGGTATTCCAGTATCGAGAATTCCTTCGGCGCCAGTTCAACCAATTCTCCCGCCCGCGTCACCTTCCGCCGGATGCAGTCGAGTATCAGTTCACCCACCTGCAGCCGTTCCGGCATCGGCGTCCCGCGCCGGATCAGCGCCCGCACCCGCGCCAGCAACTCCACAAAGGAGAACGGTTTCACCATGTAGTCATCGGCGCCGATCTCCAGCCCTTTCACCCGATCGTCGATCGCGTCCCGCGCCGACAATATCAGCACCGCCGGGCTCCCTTTGCGGTTTCGCAATTTACGCAAAACATCCAGCCCGTCGGTGTCCGGTAGCATGAGATCGAGGATGATCATGTCATACTCGGCCTCGTGCGACATGTCTAGGCCCTTCTGCCCCGTGGCAGCCTGGTCCACTTGATAGCCGGCGCTTTCCAAGCCTCGCTTGATAAAGTCCGCAATCTTGACTTCGTCTTCAATGATGAGTAGTCGCATTGTCTTTAACTTAAACCCCAAAGTTCATGAACGCTACCGCACGGATCAGTTAATTTTGTTTTATGAATCAAGGCTCCCCCCGTGTCCGGCATGCGCCACGACCTTCGCAGTCGCCAAATCCGCCTCGCCAAGCCGATCTGGTGAATCTAGAGCGCGAGTTGCCACCGGGTCGTGACAGTCGATGCATGTAAGGGCCTTCTGCTCCTATGAGACGCTCCGGTTGAAGGAAACGTAACCGCCCGGCCTCGAAATCTTCATCGGATCCCGGTGCCCCCCCCCGAAATCGATTAATTTCAATCAACCACAAATGCCGGTCCGGACTACTTTTTCCGCTGCTCGGCCAGATGCTCCGACGCCCGCATCGCCAGTGCCATCAGCGTCAAAGTCGGATTCTGCGCCCCCCCGCTCACGAACGCACTCCCGTCCACCACGTACAGATTCCCCACATCGTGCGCCTGATTGAATCCGTTCAACACCGACGTTTTCCGGTCCGTCCCCATCCGGCACGTCCCCAACTCGTGGATGCTTTCCCCCGGCGGCACCATCTCATCGTGCGAAGCCAGTATCTCGAATCCCGCCCCCCGGCACATCTCTTCCGCCATATGCCGCGCGTCCCGCGCCATCGCCCGCTCATTCTCCCCGTACTTCTGCTCGATATGCAGCGCCGGAATTCTCCACTCGTCGGCCACGTCTTTGTTCACGCGCACATGGTTCTCATACCGCGGCAGAACCTCGCCCATCGTCGTCATTGAAAACGCCGCCCCGCGCAATTGCTCCACTTCCTTCAGCAACGCCTCGCCATAGAGCGGCAGCATCTCAGCCGGCGGCGTCCCCCCGGACCCGAAATCGTACGTGTACCCCCGGATGAACTCCTTCTCCCGCCGATCCACATTCCGGAATCGCACCACATATCCGCCCCCGCCCATCAGTCCTCGCGCCGCCTGCCCACCCTTCGCCTCCGGCACAATCGCCGTCACCACCCGCTTCATGTAAAACTGATCGAACAAATAGCGGCCCAACACTCCGCTCGAGTTCCCCAATCCGTTCGGATGCTGCCGCGTCGCCGAATTCAGTAGGATTCGCGTCGACTCCAGCGTCGACGCCGACACCACCACCGCCCGCCCCTTCACGTGATATTCCCGCTTCGATCGCCGATCCACAAAATGGACCCCGTTTGCCAGCCCCGTCCCCGGATCCACACTAATCTGCCGCACCACCGCGTTCGGCACCAGCGACAAATTTCCCGTCTCCAGCGCCGGCGGCAGCAGCAGGTTCACCGAACTCGCCAACGTCCCGGTCGCTCGCCGCGGTTTCGTCGTCGTTATCCCAAGCTTCTTGCACGATGCCGCGAACCGCTTTACAGACTCCGAGTCCCTCGACTCATCCACCAGCAGTTTCCCGTCCGGCAGTTGACGCAATCCCTCATTCCGCCCCGACACCCGGAACATCGGCTCCACCCGATCGTAGTACGGCGCCAGATCCGCCAGCCGCACCGGCCAGTTCTCGCCGTATCCATCGTGATCCCTCGCCCGGAACTCCAAATCCGATAATCGCCACGACGCCCTTCCCCACCGCAGCGTCTTGCCGCCCACCGCCCGAATACGAACCCAGTAATACGGATCGTCCTTCGGATACGTGTACGGATTCTGCTTCTCATCGGCCCACATGTTGGCGTCAAACTCCGACGCCTGCGTCACGTGCGGGAACCGCCCCGGCTTTCCAAATCCCCGGTACGGAAGATCGTGTACCGGCACCAATGTCCGGTCCCGCTCCATGTCCACAATCGGACCCGCATCGAGCATCACGCACTTCGCCCCCAGCTTCGTCAGCGTATGCGCCGCAATCCCCCCGCCGGCGCCCGAACCAATAATCACCACGTCGTAGGTAGTCTTAGTCAAGCGGCCTCCAATAATATCCCGCGCCCGAACCAGCGCGCCGGCGCAACCCGGAAGACTTCTCCGCCTGTGCCCGCGAATTGTACGTCGCCTGCAAAATGTCGTTCTTCGCCTGCCGCAGAAATCGAGCGAATCCGTCCACCGGCTCCTGATAACTCCAGGCTTGGCCGAGCGGCGCAAGCGTCGCCGCCGTGCA
>JBGSME010001032.1:0-2841 GCA_041740335.1 Bryobacteraceae bacterium
TTGGGGTCAAGGGTTGCGCCGAGCGGGAGTGAGTTGATGTCGCGGACGTCCATCAGGTGGCGGCTGAGGTTGCCGACGATGGCGGCGTCAATGGCGAAACCTGCCGGCAGCTGCCGCTGGACTCCGAGGCTCCAGCTATAGATCGTGGGGTTCTTGCCGTTCCGCGCCCAGGCTACTACGTTGAGCGGTGCGGTGCGTCCGCCGGCGAAAGTGGATGCTGTCACCTGGTCGATCTGACCGACATAGGCGCTTGGATTCGCCACCAGCGGCGGATTGCCCAAGCCGCCGAAATTGAGGTTATTCTGCCGTATGCGTTCCCAGAACACGCCGCCGCCACCGCGGATTGAGGTCTTGCCGTCGCCAAATGGGTCGAACGCGAAACCGACACGCGGGGAGAACTGGTTCCAACGGCGCTTGGTGAAACCTTTGTCGTACCCGTTCTGGCCTTCCTCCACCATCCCGTTGGCCAGATCGCCGGACCCGGGAACGATGGTTCCCTGCGTCAAGCCCGGCGCAAGATCCAACTGCACGGCCTTGGCCCGGTCATACAAGGCCGGATCGAAATAGTTCTGAAGATACTGGCCCTTTGTGTAAGTAGGACCGTAGAAAACCCAGCGCACACCAAACTCGAGCGTCAACTTACTCGACACCTTGAAAGAGTCCTGCGCGTAGGCCTCTGCACCGTGGAACCGGAATGTTCCATAGGGATTCGAGTTACTCATGTTCACCTGCGTGTAGTTACCCAGCAGCATGTTAGCAAAGGTGTTCCCTGTGTCACGCGTGTTCTGCAGATTCGGACCGAAGTTAATATTTAACTGATCGGTAGCGCCGGGCTGCTGGGCGTTGAGATTAGTGTTCCAGAAAAAGCCGAACTTCATCTGGTGAGCGCCCTTGATCCAAGTAACGTTGTCTGTGAAGGCGATGGTGGACCCTTCGCTCAACCACCCGGCCTGAAAGCCGCCGAAGCCGCAGGTGCCTACGCCGCAATTGAAGCGGGGGAAACGGTTCCGCGAGTTCACGGCCGGAAACGGATCTTTGAAGGTGAAGCCAAGCGCATCCTTGTCGTATTGGTCCTTCGGTACACCGGCGGCGACGTCGACGAGCTGATTCAGGTCGTTCACGGTAAAGATCGCCTCGTTGGTGAGAGTGGGGCGGATGACGTTGATCACATTCACGCTGTGGCTCTGGCCCGGCTTTTCGCGGAACATCGGGAAGATCGGATTTGGCAGCGTGGTGAAGATACCGCGATTTTGTGTCTCGCGCTGGGGATCAAACACCCAGCGGTAGAAGATGTTCATGTTGTCATTCACCGAGTAGTCCACGCGAGCGACATATTGATTCTTGTTAAAGCGGTATGTGTCCTGGTAGGGGACGCGCACCAGTTCCGGATTTGTGGCCAAGCCGGCGCCGCCGGAAACCGGAAGGAAATTGATCACCTTCAGGAACGCCGGCGCGTTCTGCGACCATTCACTCCTCGGAACAATGTTGCCCGGATACGGATCCCCGCCGGTGACCTGCCCAGCGGCGTTTCGCGTCAGGGTACCTGGACGGAACACCTGGCCGGTGCGGAACTGAGGAGCGGTAGCAATCGGTACGTTGCGATAGAGGCGGCTCAAGTCGCCGTTGAGGAGGTCTGGATGCGGCAGATCGACGAAGTTACCGCCCAACGGACGAGATGCCCGAGTTCCTTCGTAGTTGAAGAAGAAGAACATCTTCTTGTTGGCCGGCGAGGAAACTTTCGGAAGGTAGACAGGTCCGCTGATGTTGCCGCCGAATTGGTTGAAGCGGAGGGGCTGCGTTTTGCCGGTGGTGTCGAATGGTTGGCGAGCGTCCAACTTGTTGTTCCGGACAAACTCATAGGCGGTGCCATGGAACTGCTGCCCGCCGGACTTGGTACTGGCGCTGAGCAGTATGCCGGGGTTGCGCCCGTGCTCGGCGTTGAACACTGAGGTTTGGACCTTGAACTCGCCGACGGCATCCATCGAGAGCTGCGTGTATTGGCCGTCGTTGGCGCCGACATCGGTATTGATCGAACCGTCGAGAAAGAAGTTGTTCATGGACCCGCGCAGGCCGTTCACGTTAAATTGGTCCGTGTTGTTGAAGGCGAGGCGGAAATCGGAGGAATTGTTGGACACCACGCCGGGGAGCGTGCGCATCAGGGATTGAAAGTCGCGCCCGTTGAGCGACAACTCGGTCACCTGCCGGGAGTCAATCACGAAGCTCTTGTTGGCGGTGGCGGTTTCAATCAGCGGGACGGAAGTTTCAACGGTGATCGATTCACTGGTCTGCCCCACCTCGAGCGCCACCGGACCGAGGTTCACGATCTGGTTGGGATCGATGACGAGACCTTGTTTCTCTGTTGTTTTGAACCCCGGGGCCTCGATTTTCAGCGTGTAGGTACCGCGCAGAATCTGGACCAAGCTGAACGATCCGTCTGCGCCGGTGGTGGCTTCACGAACCACGAGCCCCTTGGATTCGTCGATGGCGCTTACCTTGGCATTGGCGACAACGGCGGACTGAGGATCAACGACGGTGCCTTGGACTGTGGCATTCTGAGCGAACATCGCAGCAACGGCCGCAAGGAGGGCAAAGGCGGAAAATAGACACCGTCTCATGGCGTAGCAACAACTCCCGGATAGAAGTGGTCTTCGGGCTTGGGAGACCGGAGACTATCGATTCGGTTTAGTATAACGCTACGTTCGGTGCGTGTCAACAATTTTGAGACAGCCGGCATGGGAATTTAGTGAGCTTCTTCCTCTGAGGGCGCCTTGGCCGGTGGATTAATCCACACGGCGGCGGGTGGAGCGGCTGTAGTAGGAGGCTTGCGGACGAAGCGCTCGG
>JBGSME010001033.1:0-4538 GCA_041740335.1 Bryobacteraceae bacterium
GAGCGGCGCGTTTCCTTCCTGACCGTCAGACGAGAGGCTAAAGAAACTAAACTATCCCTAGTGTATAATGGCTCCAGGACCCCCAATCGAATGCTTCGGGGATTAAAGGGAGTTGGACTATGTCGTCTCGCAGATCAATTATTCTTCCGCTCGCTCTCGTATTGACGTCAGCCGGCACACTCTATGGCCAAGCCACCGCGCAACTGGTCGGCACCGTGACCGACAACTCCGGAGCGGCTACGCCCGGCGTAGAGGTTTCAGCGATATCGGCATCCACCGGAACCGACCGGAAAGCCACCACCAATGAACAAGGCGGGTACACGCTTCCGTTCCTGGCGCCGGGAGAATACCGGGTGACTGTCCACAAAGATGGATTTCAGACCGTGAACCGCGACAACATCCGGCTCGAGGTCAATCAAACCGCGCGTCTGGATTTCACCCTCACCGTCGGTTCGGTGAGCGAGACGATTGAGGTGACCGGAGCGGCCCCACTAATCGAATCCGACTCGTCGGCCATCGGACAGGTTGTCGAGCGGAAAGCCATTGAGGACCTGCCATTGAACGGGCGCAACTTCGTCCAATTAGCCACGCTTGGACCAGGGGTGGTCGGCGTCGGCTTCGGCGCCAAGGGAACGATCATGAGCGGCACCCGGCCCGACGATCTGCGGCCCGGTTCGGAGCTCTTCGCCAACGGAAATCGCGAAGGTTCGAATAACTTCCTCATCGACGGCACCGACAACAACGAGCGGCTCACGCTAGCCATCGCGCTGCGGCCCTCGGTGGAAGCCGTGCAGGAGTTTAAGATTCAGACCAACATGTTCGCCGCCGACCAGGGGCGCAATGCCGGCGCGACGATCAACGTGCTGACCAAGTCCGGATCCAACCAGTGGCACGGTTCGCTCTACGATTTTTTGCGCAACGATAATCTTGACGCTAAAAACTACTTTGTCCCCGCGTCCACCAAGAAGCCGCCGTTCCAGCAGAACCAATTTGGGGCGAGCCTCGGCGGCAGGATCATTCGCGACAAGCTGTTCTTTTTCGGAAACTACGAAGGCTTCCGCCGCAGCCAGGCGCGAACGATCCTGAGCACGGTCCCGACGGCGGAGATGCGAACCGGCAACTTCAGCGGCGTGCGCGATATTTTCGACCCCACCACGACTGTGGCCACCCCGGGAGTTGCGAGCGGATTCTCGCGGACCATGTTCCCGAACCGCCAGATCCCGGCCAGCCGCTTCGATCCGCTGATGGCTCGCATGATCCAGGCCTATCCGGCCGCGCAGGGAAGCGGCCTCACCAATAACTACACTGCCGTCCTTCAGGACCGTCAACGTTGGGACCAGGGCGACGGCCGCATCGACTGGAACTGGAATGACAAGAATACCGTGTTCGGGCGCTTTTCCCGGCAGGACACCACCACTTCCCGCCCGTCCACCTTCCCCAACTCGAAGGTCCCCGGCTTCGATCAGCCCCTCGGCCTCGGCAACGAAGACACCTTTGCCGGCGATTCCACTCTCCATTCCCACCACGCCATTCTGAGCTGGATCCGGACCATTACACCCACTTTCATCATGGAGGCCAAGATGGGCTACAACCGCTTCAATCTCGTGTTCCTCCAGGAAGGCGCAACCGCCGGCGCGCAACTCGGCGAAAAGCTCGGCTTCAAGGGTTCCAATCAGGGGCCTCAATCCGACGGCGTGCCGATCATCTCGCCGGCCGGGTATTTCGGCATCGGGCAGACTCGTTCGCTTCCTATTTTCCGAATCAACAACACATTCAATCCCCGCGTCGACTTTACGAAGATCCAGGGCACACACTCGTTCAAGTTCGGCGCGGACATCCGCCGCCGGCAGATCACCCAATATCAAACCAATCGCGGAAACGGGCGGTACAATTTCGGCCGCACCTTCACCGACAATCCCAATTCCACTGGCAATACCGGCGAGACCATGGCCGCGTTTCTTCTCGGGACGCCGAACACGATCCAACAGGACTTCACGCTGGTCTTTCCGGGCTTCCGTATCACCGAGCACAGCTACTACTTCCAGGATGACTGGAAGGTCAACAACCGGCTGACTTTGAACGTCGGGCTGCGGTATGAGTACGACACCCCGGTAACCGAAGTTGCCAACCGGCAGACGAATTTCGATGTCGCCACCGGCAAACTGCTCATCGCCGGGTTCAATACGGATGCGGCCACCGGAGTTGAACCGGACCGCAACAATTTCGCGCCACGGTTCGGATTTGCCTTCCGCGTGCGCACTGGAACCGTGATTCGCGGCGGGGTCGGCATGTTCTACAATCCCTCCGGCAGCGAAAACGTCTACATTCGCCGTCACCGGCAACTGCCCTTCGGCCCGATCAACATCGAGAGCATCAACCAGTTCGACCCCAATCCCCGCCGCGTGCAGGACGGCCTCCGCCCGATTCCGAATCTGGATTTCGCTACGGTCGCGAACAACCCCGAGGGCGGCATGCTGGCTGTGATTCCGCACTTCCGCTCCGGCTACACGCCGCAATACAACTTCCAGATCCAGCAGCAGCTTTCGCACAACCTCGTTGCCAAGGTTGGTTTCGTTGGCAACGTTGGCCGCCGTCTGGATACCACCTACGAATACAATCAGCCCGTTCCGGGGCCCGGCGCGCCGGATCCGCGCCGCCCTCTATTCGCCATTGCGCCGCTCGTTCCGAGCGTTACCTACATGGTCTCCGATGGCCTCTCCAATTACACATCGCTCCAGGCATCGCTCGAACGCCGCTTCAGCAATGGTCTCGGGCTGCTTTCCGCCTACACGTGGTCTCACTCAATCGATATGGTTTCGAACGCGTTTGGCGGCGCGGACAATGGTCCGAACCCTCAGGACATTCGATGCCGCCACGATTGCGAGCGGTCCGCCAGCGGCTTCGACATCCGCCACCGGTTCACTCAGAGCATCAACTACGCGCTCCCATTCGGCAAGGGACGCCAGATGGCTTTCGGTTCCAAGGCGGCCGACTTCGTCCTCGGCGGCTGGGACACCAACGGCATCCTCACGCTCCAAACCGGGCTCCCGTTCACGCCGGTGCTCCAGTCTTCGGTCTCAAATTCCGGCGGCAGCCGTCCGGATCGCTTGAGCAAGGGAACTCTCGACAACCCGGACCCGTTCCGCTGGTTCGATACGTCGTTCAATACGTCGGGCGCCGCGTGGGGCATCCCGCAGATTTTCACCTTCGGCAACAGTGCTCGGAACGTGCTGTACGGCCCGGGACGCGTCAATCTTGACTGGTCTATATTCAAGAGCTTCGCGGTCACAGAAAACTCCAAGGTGCAGTTCCGGGCTGAAATGTTCAACCTGTTCAACACTCCGCAGTTCGATCTGCCGAACACCAGCATCGGAAACCCGGCGGCTGGCCGCATCACGGCGACCGTCGGCAACAATCGCCAAGTGCAGTTGGCGCTTCGCTTCCAGTTTTAGGATTCGCCGGCACGAAAAAAAATGCGCTCGCGGGTACTCCTCCGATAGCGGCACGGCGCACCAATTGTGCAGCCTCGCGCGCAATCCGTACCGCGAGCGCATAACAGCGCCTCCCGCAGACGATCAGGTGGTTCTGCTCCGACCAGCAGAGTGCCGCGTGACCGGTCTGAACCGCCGGGGCCCATTTACCCGGCGGCTTCGCGCTGAAAGCGTCGAACGGTTGACGCAAATAAGACTGCAGTTCCAGGGCCAAACACCCACTCTCGTGTAATCAATCACATAGGCGCAGGCAGCCCGTGCGAATACAATCAATTCTGATAGTGTGGCCATCCATAGCGATAGTGAACCCAGAAGCCGGACGAGTCCGCTATATTCGATACTAGTCAATGAATATGGAATATCCACCATCTCGCGTGGCCCGTGCCCGTCTGGAGGCGGTGGCGGGCCCCATGGAAGGCAGCTCCTTCCCGTTGATGGAGGCGTTTACGGTGGGCCGCGCCAAGGAAAATAGTTTGGCGCTGGATGACCGTTCCGTATCGCGCCGCCACTGCACCATCACGCCAACCCCGGCCGGATTCCGCATCACCGATCAGGGTTCGGCCAACCTGACCAAGGTGAATGGCGTCACGGTGTTTGACCGGATGTTGAACGATGGCGATGAGATTGAAATCGGCCTCTCGCGGTTCCTTTTCGTCGAGGTGGAACCTGAAGCGGTGACCGTACTCGAAACCAGCGAACTGAATATGGAGGCGACTGCTACGCTGCGGATCGCCAACGCGGTTCCGCCTCGGGCGACGCCGGCGCTCGAAACTCTGCTGGCGCTGGCTCAGTCGCTCCCGGCAATCGATTCGCTCGAGTTGCTGGCGCGCGAAATTCTGGATGCGGCGCTCAAGTTGGTTCACGCCGAGAACGCGTTTCTGCTGACGACAACGCCGGACGGATCCGAAATTCGGCGTCGCTTCTCGGCTTCCATTCGTTCCAAGGCGGCGACGCATGCGATCTCGAACTCCATTTTGCGCCGGGTGGCGGCGGAACGCGCGGCCGTAGGGTTCTCAACCGGCGACGGTCCGGCGCCGACGGAGAGCA